>CANPYB010000108.1 GCA_947587605.1 Candidatus Gastranaerophilales bacterium | reverse complement strand
TTAATAGGTAATGACGCTTTTCAAGAGTCTGATATTGTAGGTATTACAAGAACATGCTGCAAGCATAATTATCTTGTAAAAAATATAAGCGATTTACCCCGTGTAATAAAAGAGTCTTTTCATATTGCAAGAACGGGTAAGCCCGGGCCTGTAGTTGTTTCGCTTCCTAAAGATATTTTGACTTCAAAAATGGATTTTGAATATCCCGAAAAAATCAATCTTCCGGGGTACAATCCTACTTATGAGGGACACCCGATTCAATGCAGGCGTGCTCTTAAATTGCTATGTGAGGCTCAAAGACCTGCAATAATATCGGGCGGCGGAGTTATTCACTCGGACGCATGGCAGGAAATTTGTGAATTGGCTAAAAGATTGAATATTCCTGTTGCTACTACACTTATGGGGATTGGTACATATCCGCAGGATGATGAATTATCTCTCGGCATGCTTGGTATGCATGGTAATTATTGGGCAAATCTTGCCATTAGTAATTGTGATGTCCTTTTCGCCGTAGGTACAAGGTTTAATGACCGCATAACGGGTAATTTAAAAAGATTTTGTAAAGATGCTAAAGTTATTCACGTTGATATAGACCCATGCTCAATAAGCAAAAATGTTCACGTTGATATTCCGATAGTCGGTGACGCTAAAAATGTATTAAACGTCATGATTAATGAATTTAATACGGGTAAATATACTTATGATACAGACATGCGAAAATTATGGATATCGCAAATTGAGTCATGGAAATCAAAACGAGCCATAAGAGCGGTTGAAAACGGTATTATGAGTCCGCAAACCGTTATTGAACATATATATAATAAGACAAAAGATAAAGATGCAATTATTGCAACAGAGGTAGGTCAGCACCAGATGTGGACTGCACAGCTGTATAAATTTAAACATCCGCGTCAATTTATTACATCGGGCGGACTCGGAACAATGGGATTTGGCTTTCCTGCTGCAATCGGGGCTAAAATAGCAGCACCTGACAAGCTGGTATTTGATATTGCAGGTGACGGCAGTATTCAGATGAATATTCAAGAGCTTATGACTTGCGTTGATTATAAAATTCCCGTTAAAATTGCGGTTATTAATAACGGTTATCTCGGTATGGTAAGGCAGTGGCAGGAAAAACTGTTTGAAAAGCATTATTCTCAAACTAATATTTCTTCACCAGATTATGTTAAATTAGCTGAGGCATACGGTGCGCTTGGTTTAAGGGTTACTAAAGAAGATGAAATTAATGAGGCTCTTGATAAAGCAATAGCTTTTGACGGCCCGGTTATAATTGATTTTGTTGTAGAACCGTTTGAAATGGTTTATCCGTGGGTACTGGCAGGCCAGCCGTTGAATGAAGTTATTTTATCTAACAAAGAAGCAGGATTGGGAGAGTAGTTATGAAACATACAATATCTATACTTGTTAAAAATGAAGCCGGTATTCTCTCGTCCGTATGTGATTTATTTTCAACAAGAGGCTATAATATCGAAAGTTTATCGGTTGCTTCAACTATTGATAATGTATTTTCCAGAATAACAATAGTAACTACCGGTGATGATGTTGTTGTTGAGCAGATATGCAAGCAGTTAAATCGTTTAATAAATACGATTAAAGTTGTTGAATTGCCGAAATCAGCTGATAAATGTATAGATAGAGAGCTTATTTTGTGTAAAGTTACCGCTAAAGATGATGTAAGAAGTGAAATTTTGAGGATTTCCGAAATTTTCGGAGCTAAAATAATTGACGTTTCACCTGATACTTATACTCTTGAATACAGCGGTGATAACAGGCAGGTTATGGCTTTAATTGCGCTTTTACGTCCTATCGGAATTAAGGAAATAGTACGCTCGGGCATGGTAGCTATTACAAGAGAAAATCAGTTTATAAATATAGGTAAAAAAGACTGATAGATTTTATTTCAATTTTATGATAAAAATTCCTGTATAAAGAAAGGGGAATTTATTATGAAAAAAATTTTGGCTTTGTTTATGGTTTTAGGGGCAATGGGATTTTTTACATTAAATTACACTGCCGAAAAAATTGTAACAAATAAAGCGGAAGCTGCTGCCGTTAAGCAGGTGCAGGCTGCTCATATCTTAGTGCCTACAGAGCAGGAGGCCGTTAATATCAGAAAAGAAATTATGGACGGAAATTCTGATGACACATTTAACAGATTTATGGAAGCCGCTAAAAAATATTCAAAATGTCCCTCTGGGAAATCGGGCGGAATATTGGGCTGGTTCGGACGCGGTGATATGGTTCCCGAGTTTGAAAATGCAGCATTCAATCTTCCTACGGGTATTGTTTCGGAACCTGTTAAAACGCAGTTCGGATATCATTTAATTTATGTTATTTCTAAAAAATAGTTAAATTCTATATGGTTTTCCGATGAAGAAACTATACTTAAAATAAAATTATCTTTAAATTTCATAGTTTTTGACGAACGGACACTTTCTTGAAGTTTTATTTCAGCTTCATAAAGTGTCCATTCTTTATAAAATTCTTCAAGGGTATTTTCTTTTAATTTAAAGTTCATTCGTTTTGCAACGGCTTGAAAATCACGGGGTTTAATTCTTTCTATATCAACACCTACTTGATTTTTATCAAAGCATACAAGCGCAATATTATCCGAATGAGTTACACTGAAACATATATTTGAATATTTGTACTTTGGTTTTCTGTTTACAATTTCTGTTTCGCTGTTTTTAATATTATAAATATTTTCGGCAGTATAATTGATTATATGGAGTCCAGCATTATGCTGTTTCTCTTTTAAATCAGCTCCGTTAAATTTTGTGCAGTCGCAATAAAATATATCCATATTATAAACTCAAATAGTAATCTTTTAACAGTTTTGTATCTTCTTCAATGTTAGGACTTTCGCAAACAAGTGCACCTTTTACTTCATATTTTTTAAATACTTTCAATAAGTCTTTATAATTCATGTCACTTTCATTAAAGATAAGGTGCTGTTTTTCACCTTTTGCACCGTATTCAATACCTGCAAGGTGTGCATGAAAATTGTTAAATATATCCTGCCCGAGTTCACTTCCAAGGTATTCAAATATTTTTGAAAACTCGTCATAAGTATTATAAATTCCGTTATAGCGGGCATGAATGTGGGAAAAATCAATGCAGGGAAGTACATATTTAAACTCTTTGGAAAGTTTGACAATTTCTTCTAAAGTTCCCCATTGAGTGCCTTTTCCCGTAGTTTCAGGTCTTATCCAGACAGTGTTATTTTCTTTTTCCAGTTGAGAGCAAATTCTCTCCATTGATTTATAAACGGTGTTATAAACTTCATCGGGATTTTGCTTCATATAAAAAGCTGCATGAAAAGTAATGCTGTACGCGCCTATATTCTTGCCGACTCTGGCGGTTTCAAGTATTCTTTCAACGCTTGCTTCAATTTTTTCCTCCTCTGCAGAATTTAGGTTTATGTAAAACGGGCCATGGCAGGTAAGTGTTAAATTATTTTCTTGAATAAATAACTTAACAAGATTTTGAGTATCTTCATTCATTCTGACGCCATGGACAAATTCAACTTCAAGCCCGTCTAAATCCATATTTTTAATTATATTAAGCCCCTCTTTATAGCCTTTATTTTGAGAGGCGGCGGGAAGCCCTGGAGTTAAAAAATTAAGTTTATTTATTGCCAAAACAGTCTCCTTTTTTAAATTCAACTCTGTTTACAAGGTCTTGTCCCGTTGTAATAAAATAAGCTCCGAATTGGACTGACTCTATTTCAATAATATCTTTTCCGCAGGCTATTTTAAGCGATTTCTTTGTATCACATATTGTACCCGCTTTGTAATTATGATGTTTTTTGATAATATTTGCCGAATTTATGCGTATGATTGTATCTTTATACCTTGTAAATGCGCCGATGAAAGGGTTAAGTGCGCGGATAAATCGTTCAATTTCCTCTGCTGTTTTATTCCAGTCAATAAAAATATTATGATTTTCGAAAGACAGCGCATTTGCTTTTTTATACTTATCACCTTTTGGTTGGGGTTTTCTCGGCAGTTTATGAGTTTCGTAATAATCAAGCGCTTCATAAAGCATAGCTGCGCACATTTCATTGGTTCTGATAAACAGAGTCCCCATTGTTTCATTTTCGTCAATTTTAAATCTGTATTGAGAAATTATATCTCCCGTATCAAAATTTTCGTCCATAAAATGCAGAGTAATGGCGGATTCTTTTTCTCCGTTGATAATTACGTGCGAATAAGGGTTTGCACCTCTATAATTCGGTAATAATGACGGATGAAGATTTATAAATCCGTCTTTTGTTAGTGTTAATAACTCTTTCGGTATTTTTTGATTAAAGGAAGCCACAACACCTATATCGGCATTTAGACTTTTTATTTGTTCCAAAAAATCACCGTCTTTAAGTGAATTATTATATTGAAAAACTTTGAGTCCTAATTTTTCGGCAGTTGATGTTAATAAATTATTTGTAGAATCATTTTTAGGCGGCGGAATAACACCTACAATGTTAATCTTGTTTTTAACCAATTTGCTTAAACAAGATAATGCCATATCAGGCATTCCGATAAAAAGAATTCTTTTTGTATAGTTTTTTTGCGCCATAATTTCCTCAGTTCAATTATATAACAAAAAATTGCTTTTATTTTAAGTATGTTTTTACTAAAATTAATAACAAAGAGTACGAGGAGAAAAGTTATGCTTGATATAAGACTGATAAGGGAAAATCCCGAAAAAATTAACGAATTATTAAAAAGAAGAAATCCCGAATTATCAATAAATCCGATACTTGATATAGATAGTGAAAGAAGAAAAGTTCAAACTCAAGCGGATGAATTAAGAGCAAAAAGAAAAAACATGTCGCAGGAAATCGGTATATTAAAAAAACAAGGTCAAAACACCGATGAAATTCAAGCTCAAGTTAAAGAAATGGGTGATGAAATAAAATCACTGGAAGAAAAAGAACAGGAGCTGGATACAAAACAAAGAAATTTACTGCTTTCAACTCCTAATATCCCCGATGAAACAACACCAATCGGTTTATCCGACGCGGATAATGTTGAAATTAAAAGAGTCGGCGAAGTAAGAAAAGTAAATTTTGAACAAAAAGCTCATTGGGATATATGTACGGCAAAAGATATAGTTGATTTTGAGCGCGGAGTTAAATTGTCACAATCAAGATTTTCTCTTTACAGAGGCAAGGGCGCACAATTAGAACGCGCTATAATTAACTTTTTCCTTGATGTTCATACAAAAGAACACGGCTACGAAGAAATAATGCCTCCCGTTATGGTAAATGCGGCAGCAATGACAGGTACGGGACAATTGCCTAAATTTGCACAGGATATGTATAAATGCGAAGAAGAAGACTTGTATTTAATACCCACTGCAGAAGTTCCCGTTACTAATATATATTCGGGCGAAATTTTAAATGAAGATGACCTGCCCAAATATATGACCGCATACACTCCATGTTTTAGACGTGAAGCCGGTTCTGCGGGAAAAGATA
>CANPYB010000107.1 GCA_947587605.1 Candidatus Gastranaerophilales bacterium | reverse complement strand
GTTTAAGGCGGCACCCTGCTAAGGTGTTGTGTGGAGTAATCTGCACCGTGGGTTCGAATCCCACCTTCTCCGTTTTTTAATTGTTACTAATTTCGTTTTGTTACGTATTCAAATAATTCAAAATCGTAGTAAGATTAATTTATTGTATGTCAAATATATTAAGGAATTATAGATTATGATAGTTGATAAAAATTATTGTATGAGCCATTATTTAGCATTCAGATTCATAGAAAACGAAAATATAAACTTTTATGACGGATTAAAACACGAAAATTATAAAAAAGATACAAATAAAAAACTTATTCCTTGCAGCTCAGCTGATGATATGGATAAGGTTATGAGGAATAAAGTGAAAGAATTTACAGTTCCCGGTAAAACTGCCATATTCTTAAGCGGCGGAATGGATTCAGCAAATGTTGCCTCGTATTTACCAAAAGGAACTAAAGCCTATACTTTTAAATGCATGGCTGAAAATGCAATTGATGAAACAAAACAAGCTAAAAAATACTGTGATACCTATGGATTAGAACAAGAAATTATTGAAATGAATTGGTCTGATTTTGAAGAACTGACTCCTGAGTTACTGCAAAATGATGGTGTTCCATTTCATTCTATCGAAGTTCAACTTTTAAAAGCCTGTAAAGTCGCAAAAAACGCGGGATATGAGTACATTTTAACCGGGGGGGGGACGTAACATTTGGAGGTTTAAGCAGGCTTCTATCTAAAGATTGGGAATTCGATGAATTTGCGAAACAATATTTATTTTTAGACCCCTCAAAAGTTCTAAAAAATCCCTGTAATGTAATGGCTGTATTTGAAAAATACAGATTAGAAAATAACAAAATTAATTTTATAAAATTCATTAATGAAATTTTTGCAACAGAAGCTGATACTTCATATATGCATGTTTTCAAAATGATGGGAATAAAAACTCTTGATCCGTATTCTTATATGGAACTATCAAAGCCTTTGGATTTAAACAGAATTAGAGCAGGTGAGTCCAAATATTTAATCAGAGAGTTGTTTAAAAAAAGATATCCAAATCTTGAAGTACCGGAAAAAATACCTATGCCAAGAGCAACTAATCAATGGTTAAAAAATTATAAAACATCAAGACCGGAATTTTTACATAATTGCACGGAGAATTTAACAGGTGATCAAAAATGGTTATGTTGGTGTCTTGAACAATTTTTAAACATGCACGAACCCATAAAAAAGATTGTTAATATCTGATTATTTCAATAAAAAATACCCCTGACAGTGTCTTGGAATTTCCTTTTTCTCGGGCAAGTGCTTCACTGCGCATACGCTGTCATTCAGCTTGCCCTCACTTATTCGAACTGTTAGCTTCGCTAACTTCGTTCTACGGAAATTCCGCTCGAACTTATTACAAAACTTCGTTTTGTTACGTTCTCATCGTGCAAAAAAAATTAAACACAATAAAAAATACCCCTGACACGATTCGAACGTGCGACGCCCTCCTTAGGACGGAGGCGCTCTATCCAGCTGAGCTACAGAGGCATATTTTTATTATACTACAAAGATTATTAATTGAAAAAATTTTGCTTGCATATTAGTATTTTTTTATGGCAACGGAAAAAGACTTAACACAAGGAAATTTGGTAACAACATTATTAATGTTTGCACTGCCTTATGTGGGGGCAAACTTTTTGCAGGCATTATACGGTGCTGCTGATTTGATTATTGTAGGAAAATTTTGCGATAGTTCCGTTATTTCCGCAGTTGCAACTGGTTCGCAATTACTTCAGACTCTAATTTTCTTTATAACAGGACTGACCGTCAGCGCAACAGTTCTAATCGGCAGAGCATTCGGTGCTAAGGAGTACGCTAATATTATTAAAATTATAAATACAATGACCGTATGTTTTATAGCGGCAGCCATATTTTTAAGTACGGTTATTATTACTTTTGACAACCCGCTGTTAAAAATTTTGCAAACTCCCATGGAGGCATTTCAGTCCACTAAAGATTATGTCTTTGTCTGCGCATTAGGATTGGTATTTATATTTGCTTATAATGCTATAAGTGCCGTATTGAGAGGGCTTGGAAACTCAATCATGCCTATGTATTTTGTTGCGGTTTCCTGCTTTATGAATATTATACTTGATATATATTTAGTCGGCAGACTTCACATGGGAGCTCAAGGTGCTGCAATTGCTACGGTAATTTCACAGGCTGCAAGCGTTATTGCAGGACTTATTTATTTAAGAAAAGGTGATTTCGTTTTTAAGTTTAAGTTTACAGGGATAAAGTTTGATGTCGAAACGGCAAAAGAATTATTTAAAATAGGGCTTCCTCTTTCATTGCAAGATACTTTAATTCCTTTATCATTTTTATTTTTATTTTCGCTCGCAAACTCAATGGGCGTATCAGCCTCCGCAGCATACGGCTCTGTTATAAGATTAAATGCCTTTATGATGCTGCCCGCAGGCTCATTCGCCATGGCGCTTACCGCATTAACCGCTCAAAATCTCGGCGCAGGGAATATGAAAAGAAGTGTAAATGCCTTAAAACTCTCAATTTTGTTCGCATTTTCTTTCGGGCTTGTATTCTTCTTGTGGCAGCAAATCGCACCATACAGCGCCATTGCCATATTCTCTACCGATGAAAATGTATTGCATGAGGGTGCAAGATACTTAAAATCATTCAGCTTTGATTATTTAATAGTACCTTTTGTGTTCTGTTTAAACGGATTTTTCTTCGGCTGCGGAAGAACCGTTTTTGCTGCTGCAAACGCAATCTTTTCCGCATTCGCTGTCAGAATACCCTTAGCTTTCATTCTTTGCACAACGATACCAAACGCAACTTTATTTCACCTCGGTATAGCGCCTCCAAGCGCGTCTGTTGTTACGACTTCATCTGCATTAATTTATTTGATTTATCTGGCGAAAAATAATAAATTATATTCTCACAAGTAAAATTTTATAATATCTTAATATCATTTTGAGCTTGAATAAGTTATTATATAAAAAAGTAAGAGATAGTTAAGGATAATCAGATATGTGCGGAATAGTAGGCTACGTCGGTAAAAGAGATGTCGTTGACGTTATTTTTAAAGGACTTACTAATCTTGAATACAGAGGTTATGACTCGGCAGGCATGGCTTTGCAAGACTGCGGTGAATTAAGAATATACAAAACTTTAGGCAAACTTATTAATTTAAAAAATGAGCTTGAAGAAAAGAAATCGGAATTAAAGCACCCGACCTCGGGAATCGGACATATCCGCTGGGCAACACACGGTTCTCCGTCATTAGTAAACGCTCACCCTCACACATGCAGCTGCGGCAGACTTGTTGTTGTTCATAACGGAATTATTGAGAATTACAAGGAACTGCGTGAACAGCTTATAAAAAAAGGATGTAATTTTAGGTCGCAAACCGATACGGAAACAATTGCACACTTGGTTGCAGATGAATACGCTAAAGCAAAAGATTTGGAAAAAGCTGTAAGAAATTCGGTTAAACAGCTTCAAGGTGCTTATGCTATTTGCGTTATGCATAAAGATGTTCCCGATTTAATAATAGGAGCAAGAAAGCATGCCCCAATGCTCGTAGGTATCGGCGAGGATGAAAACTTTATTGCGAGTGATACTCCCGCAATTATTGAATACACTAAGAAAACAATTTATTTGGATGATAATGAAATTGCAATTGTAACAAAGGACAGCGTAAAAATCACCGATATCAACGGAAATACGGTAAATAAAAAAATCGAAATGCTGCCGTGGGAACCCGTCGCATTGAGCAAACTCGGATATAAGCACTTTATGCTTAAAGAAATCAACGAACAACCCGACGTTATAAGAAATGTCTTAAACGGCAAACTTTACGATATAGACGCTCCCGTTAATTTAAGCGAAGTAAAAATCGATAAAGAAACTTTGAAAAAACTAAATAAAATTCAAATTATTGCCTGCGGGACATCACTGCACGCGGCAATTGTAGGAAAATATCTGATAGAAGATTTTGCGGGAATTTCAGTTGAAGTAGAAGCGTCAAGCGAATATATATACAGAAAAACCACGACAGACTCCTCCACATTGGTAATAGGAGTATCGCAATCGGGAGAAACTGCCGATACCATTACCGCTATAAGACAGGCAAAAGATAAAAATTCGCATATATTAATCATTACAAACCGCCCCGATTCAAACATGGCAAGACTTGCTGACAGCTTAATCCCCGTCAATGCAGGTATTGAAGTCAGCGTTGCCGCCACTAAATCATACAGTGCACAGCTGATATCTTTCTATCTGCTTGCTATTCATTTAGCAGAAATTAAAGGTTCAATGGATAAAGAATATCTGAAAAACATTAAGCACGAATTAATCCAGCTTCCGACTAAGATTGAAGAAATATTATCAAATACTTCATCAATTCAGGAATGCGCAAGAAAATTCTCGTCCTATAAGAATTTTATATATATAGCACGCGGAGTAAATCTCGCTTCGGCTTATGAGGGTGCATTAAAACTGAAAGAAATCAGTTATATTAACGCAACAGGCTATCCCGCAGGCGAATTAAAGCATGGACCTATTGCAATGCTTGATGAAACCATGCCCGTACTGGCAATATTAATCCCCGGCGGAATAACTTATGAAAAGGTATTATCAAACAGTGAAGAAGCTAAAGCAAGAAATGCCAAACTGATTGCACTGACTTCATCAACCGATAAAGCAATAGATACATTATTTGATAATGTAATAAGAATACCGCATATAAGCGAGGTATTATCGCCTGCAATAACGTGCGTTCCGCTTCAGCTGTTAGCTTATTATATAGCCGAATTTTTAGGTAAAGACGTAGACCAGCCCAGAAACTTGGCTAAATCTGTTACGGTGGAATAATGATAACAACAAAAGAAGTTAAAATTAAAATTCCTCAAGAGTTTACAAGTGAATATATAGAAGAAGAACTTGCCAAAATGGGGCTTGATGTATTAAG
The DNA here is from genome assembly GCA_947587605.1 of Candidatus Gastranaerophilales bacterium. GTDB lineage: Bacteria > Cyanobacteriota > Vampirovibrionia > Gastranaerophilales > Gastranaerophilaceae > Avigastranaerophilus. Next base: position 563 of record CANPYB010000107.1, on the reverse strand, counting down.
CTGGGCTATTGTTGATTTTGATGAAAATTACTATAAACTCAATATCGCAATTGTAAGTTAATTTAATACTTAAAATAAGTTTACATTATATCGAATTATAGCAATTAAAATTTTTTTTAAGTTTTAGAAGTCCAAGGAGAATATTTATGAATTATTTGGAAAATTTTATTGCAAATCCGCCGATAAAACAAGTTAACACAACAACACAGGCTACAGAAAATAAGACAGAGAAAGTAAACAAAGTATCCTTTAAAGGCGACAAAAAGAAAATAGCTCTGGCATTAGCAGGTATGGCAGCTATCGGAATTGCAGGAGTATTAATTTATAAAAAAATTTCCTTACCCAAAAAGATTTTACAAGAAAGTATTGCTTTGCAAGATGATGCTGTGAATATTTTAAAGGAATCTGATGCAGTAAGTGAAGAAGCAAGTAAAATTTTAGCAGATGCGCAAAAGCTGGTAAAAGAAACAACTTTAAAAATAAAAGAAGCATTAAAATCAAGTCCCGAAAAAATAAAAGAAGAAAACGGACAAAAAGTTTTTGAAGAATTACAAGAAGGTATT
>CANPYB010000106.1 GCA_947587605.1 Candidatus Gastranaerophilales bacterium | reverse complement strand
AAAGGCAGAGAAGAAATATTAAAAGTTCATTCAAAAGGTAAACCCTTAGATGAAAGTGTTGATTTAAAAGTGCTTGCAAAACGCACACCGGGATTTACGGGTGCTGATTTGCAGAGTCTTTTAAATGAATCAGCATTGCTTGCTGCAAGAAAAAATAAAACAAGTATTAATATGGAAGAAATTGATTCCGCAATAGACAGAGTCTTAGCAGGTATAGAAAAGAAAAGCCGTGTAATGACTGATGAAGATAAAGAAATAACTTCATATCACGAAGTAGGGCATGCATTGCTGGCAAAATTATTAAAGGATTGCGATGAACTTCATAAAGTTACCATAATACCGCGCGGATATGCACTTGGTATAACTTGGACAAAACCTGAGGATAATAAAGTTCATGTAAGTAAAGCCAAGCTGCTTGACCAGATAACAATGATGTTAGGCGGCAGAGTTGCGGAAGAAATTGTTTACGGCCCCGATAAAATCGGAACGGGTGCTTCAAATGATATTGAACGTGTAACGGGCATTGCTAAAAAGATGGTTACTTTATGGGGAATGTCTGAAGAACTTGGTGCTATGACTTATGGTAAATCGCAGGAACATGTATTTATGGGCAGAGATTTCGGTACAACAAGGGATTTTTCGGAAGAAATTGCTGCTGATATAGACAGGGAAGTTAAAAAGATAGTAGATGGCAGATATGAAATTGCTAAAAAACTTTTAACGGAAAATCGTGATTTGCTTGATGCCATTGCAAAAGAGCTTTTAGAAAAGGAAACTCTTGATGACTCTGATGTTGTTGAAATTATTAATAATATAAGAGGCGAAGACTTTTTAGATAACTGCAGGAATTAAAATTAATGACTACAATATTTAATTCAATGAAAAATATTACCGGTGATGTTTGGTGGCTGCCTAAACTTATTGTGCTTTCAATTCCGATTTATTTACTGTTAACCTCGCGATTTCCCAATGAAAATATGTTCGCTGTTGTTATATTTATTTCCGTATTTTATTTGGGATGTGCTTCGTTTATAATGCACAGTATTATAAATAATAAATCTAAGGTGCTTCCGTCTTTATTTGATATTCCTGAATTTATAGTAAGAGCTTTATGTATGTCTATAGTCAGCATTCCGATGTATATATTATGTTTTTACTGTATAGATTTAATCCAAAAAAACTTAATTTTTGAATTGCCTGTTATGGCTATAATATATATTTGTGCGGTATTATTTTTTACTCCGTTTATATTTATTCCTGCTGTATTGTATTCGGTAAGAGGAAATTTATTGGACGCTTTAAATCTAAAGATATTACTTACGGGCGGAGGAAATTTTGCGCTTCAATTTATGTCATTTGTACTTCAATATATATTTACGCTCGGATTGTTAATATTTTTAATTTATAAATTATTAATCTCAATGCTTGATGACATATTGGCATTAAATATTTTTTACAGTGTATCAATAGTGTTTTCATTTCTAACATTATATTCATACTGTGCAGATATGTATGATGATGTAATCCCGCCTTTAAAGTCTTAATTATAATAAATATTATTATCAAATTTAATTAAAAAAATAAAAATCTGATAGCCTGTATTTCGTTTTGTTTTATTGCTTAACGACACAACATCAAGGCGGAGCATTGCTTAGCGGAGCATTGGGTGGAGTTTAGCAATATAAAAACAAATACCGAGCAGAAGATTTTTATTTTTTTAATTATTAATTAGTTGCCTTAATTTATTTAAAACGGCAGATTTTTAAGTTTTTTAATTTGATTTCTGATTTCGGCGGCACGCTCAAAGTCCAAAATTGAAGCGGCTTTTTTCATTGATTTTTCAAGTTTATCAAGCAATTTAGGTAAATCTTTTTGAGAAATATTATTCTCAACCATTTCTTCCGCGACAATATCTTCAATGTTTCTATAACTTGCAACAAGCTGGAGCAGGTTATTTTCTATCGGTTTTTTAATGGTTTGAGGTGTAATATTATGTTTTTTGTTATATTCAAGCTGAATATTTCTGCGTCTTTGGGTTTCCTTAATTGCCTTATCCATGCTGTCTGTTACTTTATCGGCATACATAATAACTCTTGAGCATACATTTCTTGCGGCTCTGCCGATAGTTTGAATTAAACTTGTTTCGGAACGCAAAAATCCTTCTTTATCTGCGTCCATAATTGCGACAAGGGAAACTTCAGGGATATCAAGTCCCTCTCTCAGCAGGTTGACTCCGATTAAAACGTCAAAAACACCTAAACGCAAATCGCGCAGTATTTCAACTCTTTCAATAGAGGTAATTTCGCTGTGCAGATATCTTACTTTTATTCCTAATTGCAATAAATAGTCGCATAAATCCTCTGCCATTTTTTTAGTTAAAGTAGTAACAAGCACGCGTTCTTTTTTATCTGCCGTAATTTTTATTTCTTTAATCAAGTCATCAACTTGATTTAATGTGGGGCGGACAAAAATTTCGGGGTCAACTAGTCCTGTTGGTCTTATAATTTGTTCAACCAATTGAGATGATACTTCACGTTCAAAATCGGCAGGGGTTGCGGAAACAAAAATTTTCTGTCCGACTTTTGACCAAAATTCCTCAATTTTAAGCGGTCTGTTATCTTTAGCACTCGGCAGTCTGAAACCGTAATCTACAAGCACTGTTTTTCTTGCCTGATCACCGTTATACATTGCTTTTAACTGAGGAATTGATACGTGGGATTCATCTATTACAAGCAAAAAATCGTCATTAAAGTAATCCAATAAAGTGGAAGGTGCACTCCCCGGGGCTCTGCGCTCAATAATACGCGAATAATTCTCAATTCCGCTGCAATAACCCATTTCTTTTATCATTTCAATGTCGTAATTAGTTCTTTGATAAATCCGTTGAGCTTCAATTAATTTATTCTCAAATTCAAACTTTTTAACCTGCTCTTGCAATTCCTGTCTTATGAGTGCAATTGTTTGTTCTTTGTCGTTTTCATCGGACAAATAGTGTACTGCGGGGAATATAACGGTAGAGTCAAGTTCTTCAATAATTTCGCCAGAAACGGGATTAATTCTGACAATACGTTCAACTTCATCGCCAAACAAATAAATTCTTGTAATCATTTTTTCGTAGGCGGGCATTATTTCAATAATATCGCCTCTTGGTCTGAATGTTGAGCGGGTGAGTTCCAAATCGTTTCTGTTATATTGAATTTTAACAAGTTCTTTTAAAAAAGCGTTTCTGTCTATTTCGTCGCCGACTTCAATTTTTAAAGCCGAGGAAAGATATTGTTCTGGCAAACCTAAGCCGTAAATACAGCTTACGGAAGCAACTACGATTACATCATTTCTCTCATATAAACTTCTTGTGGTGTTGTGTCTTAATCTGTCTATTTCATCGTTTATAGTGGCGGATTTTTCAATATAAGTATCACTTCTGGGAATATATGCTTCGGGCTGATAGTAGTCATAGTAGCTGATAAAATATTCCACCGCGTTATTAGGGAAAAGTTCTTTAAATTCGTTATAAAGCTGAGCTGCAAGAGTTTTGTTATGCGCTATTACAAGAGTCTGCCTTTGAACTTTCTCAATTACGTTTGCTATTGTAAAAGTTTTTCCCGATCCCGTAATACCTAAAAGAGTTTGGGCATCATATCCTTTTATAAGCCCCTCTGTTAACTTATCTATTGCTTGAGGCTGATCACCGGACGGTTTATATTTAGAGCATATTTTAAATTGTTTTTCCATATCGATATTTTATCATATTAAAAAAACAGTTGTTATAAATCGACTGTTCAAATATAATTAAAACTATGGAAAATATTACGGAATACTTAAAACAAGCGTTTAATTATAAAAATGAGGGTAATTATAAAGAGGCTCTGGATTTCTTTTATAAAGCGCTTGCGATAGAAAATGAAAGCAGTGAAATACTTTTTGAGCTTGCGCAGATATATAATCATCTTGGCAAACCCGAGCGCTCACTGGAATTGTATGAACAGGTGCTTTCAAAAGACAATGAAAATAACGAGGCAAAATTTGAATATGCAAAACTGCTTGCAAAATCTAAAAAACAGACTAAAGCAAAAAATATATTTATGCAGTTATACGAAAATCAATACAAAAAAAGCGAAACAATAAAAGAATTATTTTCACTTCTGCTTGAAGCAAAAGATTACAATGAGATAATAAAAATATTTAAACATACGGATGAAAAAGAAAAAAATGCAGATATATTATATTATGCAGGTATAGCGTACGCAGAAAACGGAAATAAAGAGCTTTCTCAAGAGTGTTATAAAAAAGCAATCGAAACCGAAAACGGAAATATTGACGCGGGATATAAATTAGCACTGTCTGAATTTGAAAACGGATATTTTGAAGAATGTGAAAAACTGATAATTCAATTATTAAAGCGAAATGAAGATGACAGATTATTTTATTTATCAGCTGAAATAAATTGTATTAATAAAAATTATGACGAAGCAATGAAAAATTATTCCTATGCCATAAGAATAAATGAAAATGACCCTGTTTATTACTATAAATTAGGACTGGTGTTAACACTAAAGGGATATTTTAATGAAGCGGAACAAAGTTATTATACGGCATTGGAAAAAGACAGCGGAAACATATTATATAATTATACTCTTGCTTATTTATATTATACGGAAAAGAAATATAAATCCGCAGAACAAATAACCGACAAAATACTTATTTTGGATGAACAAAACGTAAATGCAATATCTTTAAAAATATTATTGGCGGTTCAGCGGGATGATATGATATGTGCAAAAAAATATATTGATAAATTAACCGATTTAAAAGCGGAAGATGATTTAGGATTTTATGCTCAGGCAATATATTACTCAAAATTAAACATGTGGAATAAATCGCTTGAAGCGGGTAAAAAAGCAATGGAATTGAATTCTGAGTCTTTAGAATATAAGTATTTTCTTGCTAATTCATATTTTGAAGCAAATGAGAATGAAAAATCCTTAAAGTTATGTGAGGAAATAATAACTAAGAATGATAAATATATAAACGCATATATTTTGTCGGCGAAAAACCATATAAAGAAAAACGATTATTATAATGCCAAGCTGAATATAGCAAAAGCAATCGAGCTTGATTTGAATAATGCGGAAGTACATTATTTACAAGGATTAATAAACTTTAATGAAAAAAATTACGAAAAAGCGGCGCAGTGTTATAAAACGGCAATAACGATAAATCCTTTAAATATTGAGTATTATGAAAAAACAGCAGACAGCTATTACGCTCTGGGTGAATATAATGATGCATATAATTACTATAAAGAAGCGTCACAGCTGGAAATCGGGAATGCAAAATACAGGTATTGTATGGCAAAATGTGCAATAGCTATGAATGATAAAGAATCGGCATTAACAAATTTCTCGATAATGAAGCGGCTTTCACCCGAAAATGAAGAATTTATAAAAGAATATAAAAATTACTTAAAAGAAATAAAGAATAAGAAGTAAAAAAGTGTTGATTTTTTTTTATGACGTGGTAATATAAACATAAGTCTGCGGGGGATTAGCTCAATTGGTAGAGCACCTGCTTTGCACGCAGGGGGTTAGGAGTTCGAGTCTCCTATTCTCCACC
>CANPYB010000105.1 GCA_947587605.1 Candidatus Gastranaerophilales bacterium | reverse complement strand
GGATTAATTGAAGAACAAGGCGAGGTTAAGTCCTGCACTTTAACTCAAATGGGAATGGAATTATCGGTATTATGCACAAAAGTGCTGACTGATATCAGCTTAGGTGCCAGTATTTGTATTAACGGTGCCTGCCAGAGTGTTACTGCGTTTAATAAAAACGGTTTCAGCGTGCAGGTTTCCAATGAAACTCTTAACGTAACCAATTTTAAGGACTTAAAAATCGGAGAGAAAGTTAACCTTGAACGGGCATTGACGCTTAATAAAAGGATTGACGGACATATTGTTTCGGGTCACGTTGACTGCATTGCAGAATTTATCGAATATAAAAACGACGGATTTTCCAAAACTTTTTTCTTTAAAATCCCTAAAGAGTTTACAAAATACGTTATTTATAAAGGCTCAATTGCCGTAAACGGAGTCAGTCTTACGGTTGCAAGCATTAATGATAATATTTTTTCGGTTGAGCTTATTCCCTCAACTTTAAAAGAAGTTAATCTAAAAGACCTCAAAAAAGGCGAAAAAGTTAACATTGAAACCGATATCTTCGCAAAATATATTGAAAAAATTTTTAATTCAAAAGATAATACAAGTAAAATAGATTATAATTTTTTAGCAGAAAACGGTTTTGTGTAAAATGAGCGAAATTAAGTTTAATACAATAGAAGAAGCAATAAAAGATTTCCAAATGGGTAAGCCTGTAATCGTTGCAGATGATGAGAACAGAGAAAATGAAGGTGATGTTATAATTCCCGCCCAATTTGCAAGCGCAGATACGGTTAATTTCTTAATATCACACTGCAAAGGTGTTTTATGTCTTGCACTGACTCGTGAAAAGGCTGAAAAACTCGGTTTGAGCGAAATGGTCAGCCACAATACCGACCCTAAAGGAACGGCATTTACTCAAAGTATTGATGCCAACAAAAAATACGGAGTAACAACAGGTGTAAGTGCATTCGACAGAGCTAAAACCATTGAAGTAGCCATAGCAAATGATGCCGTGCCGTCGGATTTATCACGTCCCGGGCATGTATTTCCTTTGATAGCGAGGGACGGCGGAGTATTGGAACGTGTCGGTCACACCGAGGCTTCGGTTGATTTGGCAAGATTAGCAGGGCTGACACCCGCAGCAGTTATATGCGAAATCGTAAATAATGACGGAACAATGGCAAGACGCGACGATTTGGTTAAATTCTCTCAATTGCATAACCTAAAATTTGTAACTGTTGCACAGTTAATTGAATACAGATTGAGAAAAGAAACCTTTATGAAGCGCGAAGCAGAGGCAAATCTGCCCTCTGATTTCGGCGATTTTAAAGTTTACGGATATATTAACAAATTAAACGGAATAGACCAAATAGCAATAGTTAAAGATGACGGGACCGATAAAATTCCAATGGTTCGTGTACATTCAGAGTGTTTAACGGGCGATGTATTTCATTCAAAAAGATGTGACTGTCAAAATCAGCTTGAATCAGCACTAAGGCTTATAGACAGCTACGGAAAAGGCGCTCTGGTATATATAAGAGGACATGAGGGCAGAGGAATAGGACTTGTTAACAAAATAAAAGCATACGCACTTCAAGAGCAGGGGCAAGATACCGTTCAAGCAAATATTTCACTCGGATTTCAGCCCGACCTCAGAAATTACGGCACAGGCGCGCAAATACTTCGTGACTTAGGCTATACTAAAATCAAACTGATAACAAATAATCCGACTAAAATTGTAGCATTAAAAGGCTACGGACTTGAAATAACCGAAAGAGTAGCATTAAAAACTCCGTTAAATAAGTATAACGAAAAATATATGCACACAAAAGTCGATAAAATGGAACATCTGATTGATATTTAAGCTGAGAGGGAAAATCCTATGGCAAACCTTACAATGTACAAAGTAGAACCGTATAACGAAAAATATTCAAAAATATTTTCCGGAATTTACAACGATTTTAGAACCTGCGCTGCTGCGGATTATAATTTTGAACTTAAACCGCTTGAATATGAAAGTTTTATAAAAAGTATTGAACAAGGGCTTTTAAACTGCTTAATATTATTTGAAGACGAAATCCCGACGGGTTTTTTGGTATATACAACAATAATTTCAGAGTCTTTGGAATTAAACATTATTCATTGCATAGGAAACGAAAACCTTAATACAAAACGAAAACTGTTAATAGAAAAGTTTTTGGAAATAAATATGCCTCTTTTAAGAGAAAAAGTTACAACCTACCCGATGTTAGGTAAACAGGCTTCTTTTGCGCTTGATATACAAACTTTCGGATTTAAAATTACAAATACCGCAGTAATGGCAATAGACTTTACAAGACCTGACCTGCTAAATAATATAAAAAATCTGACATTACCCAAACTGCCTAACGAATACGGCATTACTAACTGGAAAACAACATACTTCAAAGAAGCGGCGGAAATTATTAATCAAGCATTCAAAGATACTTCCGATGCGCTTTTTGACAGCCGATTTCTAACCGTTAACGGCTGCAGAGATATATTAGAAAAAATTACCGAAAATGTATACGGTGATTTTCTTCCCGGAATAACAAAGGTTTTAATATACAAAAAACGCCCCGTTGGATTTTGCTTTGCTAATCTTACAAATGATACAATTGCCAATATTCCTATTGTTGCAATATTAAAAAAACATAGAAATAAAGGCTTCGGAAAGATTTTACTTAAACATACGGTTGAAAATTTAATAAATTCCGCACTATCAGGCTGCTGGGGATTAACACAATTAAATGCCAGCTGCGATGCCGATTCTTCCCCCGCAGTTAACATGTACAAAGCAATAGGTTTTACACAGCAATATGTGTACCCCCAAGCATATAAACCTAAAATTGACTAATTGTTGCTGAATACTACTTTCATTGTAGCTAAATTCTTTATAGATAACATTTTATGTTTATTTTTTTGCTCGTCATTAATTTTAAAAATTCTGCAAATGCGTTGAATTTCTTCAATTTGTTTTCTTGTTTCAACTCTATAGCGGTTATTAAAAGGTTCACTAATCGTACCTAAAACTTCACTCATTTGCTGCTCGTTCATTAATTGCTCCCTAGTATAATATATAGAAACTATCTGTATTTATATAAAGTTTTTTTTTAAATTAAAATTGCCTTTTTATTTAACATTTGTAAAACTTTATGTTACATTCATAAAAAAGGAGATATACCGTGATAATTGATAACCTTGAAAACAGTGAAAAATATATGAAATTAAATAATGACTTTAAACTTGTTTTTGATTTTTTAAAAACACATGACTTAAAAACCCTTGAATGCGGCAGGCATGAACTGAGAGGCAGTGAGGTATTTTTTAATCTTCAAGAGTATGAAACAAAGCCCGTACAAAAACTTGAGGCACATAAAAAATACATTGATATCCAAGTGGTTGTCCAAGGGGAAGAATATATGGGATATACAAACATTAAAAATACCACGGTTAGCGAAGAATACAGCGAAGAAAAAGACGTAATGTTTTTAAACGGGAATGTGGATAAAATTAAAGCCGATAATAAAACTTTTTTAATTTTTTATCCCCAGGACGCACACATGCCCGCATTGAGCATAAAAGAAAACAAGAAAGTAAAAAAAGCAATCTTTAAGATATTAGTAAAATAATTTAACAAATGTAAACACAACACTTGTCAAACACAAAAAATCGAGTTAAAATAACAAAAATTGCACCAAAAAATGCAAACAGGTAAAAGGGGTAATCAGAATATGATTTTAAGTATTTTAATTAATTTAGCAAAAACCTTTGTAAGCCTTTTTACATTAGAGGGGTTCTCTTTTAATAAAACCTTAGCTTACTGTCCTATAAGAAATAAATAAGTCTGTTGTTATTTACGGCTTAAACTTTTCGTTAAATTATAAATAATTTCCAATTTTTCGGGGTTATTACCAATTTTTGATATGTTATTATTTATCATATTTAAAAGTTCTGTGCTTTCTTTAAGATAGTCGGTTGCAAATAAATCTTCTGCGGTAATATTAAATACTTTTATAATTTTATCAATAGTTTCAGACGTGGCAAAATTATTACCAAGTTCAATACTGCTTAATGCTCTTTGGGAAATTTCAATTAATTCAGACAACTTTTCTTGAGTATAGCCGTTTGCTAAATTTCAAAATTTTAACTATTTTAGTATTTTAAATTGTAGCAATTTGGCAAATAAAAAAACTATTTGTTTTACACTAAATATAAAGTTTAATTTTGAAAGGATAAGTTATGTCAGTAGAGAAAGTAAATGGGAAGATGAATGTATCGTTCGGTGAAAGGGCAAATGTACAACCCGGAAAAACTAAAAAGACCCCTAAAGAAATAAAAGACGGAAAGAAAAAGTTAGCCATGGCTCTTGGGGCTTTAGCCGTAGCAGGAGCGGTAACAGCGGGTGTTGTTATTGCCGTAAAAAAAAGAAAATTAAATAACTTTCTGATTAAGAATGTAATAGATGAGTCAGCTTATGATATAAATAATGTAGCAAAAAATTATTTTAATTCTTTTGACGATTTTAAGAAAATCGGTACCTTTGATAAAGGCAAAGCCTTAATTGACGGTAAAGGATTTTCAGGGGTAATAAAAAATGTTGGTAAAGACGGACAAATTAGACAGGTTCAATATGAAAACGGTTTATTAAGCAGTGTAAATGAAGTTAGAACTAAATATCATGATGCTCCTTTTCCGACTCTTAGAATACTTAAAAAATATGACTATGAAAAAGATGGAACTAAAACCATTTTTGATTTCGTTAAAAAACAATATATAAGAATAAATCCTGATAAAAGTATAGAAATCCCATAATCCACAGCAGAAAATAAAATAAAAAAGAAAAGTCCGAAAGTTTATTCGGGCTTTCTTGTATTTAAAATATATTGATAAAAAAGTTTTTTTTGACTAATATCTACATGTTAGTTACAAAAGAAAGAAGGTAGAATTATGTCAAGAAGACCCGTTATTGCAGGGAACTGGAAAATGCACAACCTCCAGCAGGAAGCAATTGATTTAACAAACGGAGTTATGCAGGCATTAAAAGAAATTGATAAGGCAGCATTACCCGAAGTTATTATTGCTCCTACATTTACATCATTATATGCCGCAAATAAAGCATTAAAAGATTGCGGATGCGGAAAAGTAAGATTAGCCGCTCAAAACTGCTATTTTGAAGAAAAAGGCGCTTTTACCGGAGAATGCTCGGTTCAAATGCTCAAAGATACAGGATGTGAATATATAATAATCGGACACTCCGAAAGACGTCAATACTTCGGTGAAACAGATGAAATGGTTAATAAAAAAGCAAAAGCTATCTTGGCTAACGGCTTAGTTCCGATTATCTGCTGCGGTGAATCTTTAGAACAAAGAGAAGCAGGTGTTACCGATTATCACATAGCTTCACAAATTACAAAAGCATTAAGAGATTTATCGGCTCAAGAAGCTGCAAAATCAATCATAGCTTATGAACCAATTTGGGCAATAGGAACAGGTAAAACCTGCGACAGCACGGAAGCTAACAGAGTTATTGCAATGATAAGAAATGTAGTAAAAGGTTTATATGACGCAGCTACAGCTGATTCAATAAGAATATTATACGGCGGCAGCGTAAAACCCGAAACTATAAAAGAACAAATGGCTCAATCTGATATAGACGGCGCATTAGTCGGCGGTGCAAGTTTAAAAG
>CANPYB010000104.1 GCA_947587605.1 Candidatus Gastranaerophilales bacterium | reverse complement strand
GATATTTCTTCAAAAGCAGAAATTGCAGACATTTTTATAGAGCCTCTGCCTGTTGAGTATGCCTTTCTTATTTCCGATAATCCTATAATACTTGCGCCTGTAGGAAAGTCGGGACCTTTTACATACTGCATTAATTCATCAACGGTTAAATTCGGGTTATCAATTAACGCAATCGTACCGTCAACGACTTCACATAAGTTATGAGGCGGAACATTTGTTGCCATACCGACAGCGATACCTGATACTCCGTTTAATAAGAGCATAGGCAGTCTTACGGGGAGAACAGAGGGTTCTTCAAGCGAACCGTCAAAGTTTGGAACGAAATCAACCGTTTCGCAGTCAATATCAGCAAGCATAGAGGTTGTAATTTTGTGCATTCTTGCTTCTGTATACCTCATAGCTGCAGCACCGTCGCCGTCAACCGAACCGAAGTTTCCATGCCCGTCTACGGTCAAATAACGTGTAGAAAAGTCTTGAGCCATACGAACCAATGCTTCATAAACGGCAGTATCACCGTGGGGGTGGTATTTACCTAAAACTTCACCGACTATTCTGGCACACTTTTTAAACGGCTTATCAGGCGCCATGCCAAGTTCGTTCATAGCGAACAAAATACGTCTATGGACGGGCTTTAAGCCGTCGCGCACATCCGGCAGAGCTCTGCCTATAATAACAGACATAGCGTAATCTATATAACATTGTTTCATTTGTTCTCGGATATTAACGGGAACTATCTTCCCATCCGCAAAAAAGTTTTGTTGAGCCAAAATCTATCCCCTTTTACAATTGTATTTATTTATCAATATACGTTTCATGTATACTTATATTGTATCATAAACACATTTTGAGGCAAAATTTTTAATTTCAATGTTCCTATCATTTAGATTAGAATATATACAAAATTCAGAAAATACTTTTTTACTAATGGTTAGGCTCTGACAGATACGAAGAGATAATTAAAATTTAATAATTTTTAACAAACGGCTGAAATCATGTATTGGTGTATGATTACATTATGTTGTAAAATTAAATTCTTATATTATTATATCTTCTCGATTGATATAATTAAAAATAATGTATAATAAAAATATAAAGATGTTTTGTTGATAAAACAAGATAATGTAAATCAAGAAAGGGGATAAAAATGACTACATGGAATGAAGCTGAACATCCACGCGATGATGAGGGAAAATTTACTTATAAAAACGGAGGTGAAAACTCTATACGCAATGGGTATAAAGAAAAAGATACTTCAGATAGAGTTTTGTTAAAGGGTCAAGTTGAATTTGATGAATATCTAAAATCTGATAAAGAAAAAATAACAAATAGTTTAAATTTTAACTCTGATTCTTTAAATACCGTAGATAAAATAAATTTTGTACGGGAAATATTAGAAGAAAAAAAAGAAGAATATGAAAAACAATTAGTTAACAAAGTGGCAAAAGGAGTAGAACAATTACCCACATTTGTTAAAATACCTATTTATGAACAAGCTATTGAGTTGATTAATAACAAATCTATTTATAAAACTTTAAAAAAATCACAGGGAACTGAGGCAACAGAAAATTTATTAATGTCAAAAAAAGATTCGTATTTGAATACAGATTATGCAAAAGAACATTTGATATACAACAATTACACCGAACTAAATAAAGATTTTCAAGATTATTTTAAAGAGAAAATAAAAAGTCAAATCGGAGGAGATAAATTAAATTCAACAAAAGGAATATTTATTAATTCGGAACATCTTTCATCAAAAGATTTATCTAAGGTAATAGTGCAAAATGAAGATTTCAAAAAATTATTTATGGAAAATAATAATAAAATGAAAAAAGGATTAATTTCGGAAGGTAGTATTAATTTTACTGATAAGAATTTTCTTAATGCATTAGGGAATGTAGATATAAAAGAAATGAGATATAAGAAAAACGGGGATTTGGAGTTATATGTAACAGATGTTTATGATTTTAATAATAATGATACTAATCCAATGGTAATAGCAGGGCGAAGATTACAAGACAGGGGAGAGATTAAACCTTATTTTATTATTTATCATGTTATAATACCTAAAAAAGAAATAAGGAATATAAGATAATGTTTAGAAAAAATATAATCATTTATTTTATAATTGCAATAATTATTTTTTTAGAATTATGTTTATTAAATATATTAACTAAAATTGTTGAAAAATTAAGTTTTACAGAATTTTTAAAACTAAATATTCCGGTTTTTTTATCTTTTATAATGAATGTTGTTTCAATAAAATTCAACAACAGCCAATTTGTTATTATACTTAAGATATTAATAAATATCTTTAATGTGATTTTTTTGATATATTATCAATTCATTATATTTTTATGTTTTTTTATATTTTTTGATGGATTAAAAATGTAATTAGGCGAAGATTACAAGACAGGGGAGAGATTAAACCTTATTTTTTTATTTATCATGTTATAATACCTAAAAAAGAAATAAGGAATATAAGATAATGTTCAGAAAAAATGTAATTGTATATTTTATAATTTCTTTAATAATATTTGCCTGTTATATACTATTACAACAGATAATTAAACCTAATAAACCACTGACATTAATTTTTTACTTTGCTTATTTATTAAAATTAAATATACCTTCAATTTTATCCATAATCATAAATAAAATTTCGGATAAACTCCGGAAAGAAACAAATATAAAACTATTTAAAATTGTGAAAATAATTATAAATGGTTTATTCATTTATTTTCTTTTAAAAGAATTAATGATTATAATATGTTTTTTTATTATCTATTTTCTTGAATTGTAAAGTACACAATCTAAATGTAAAATTAATTAATAAAAATAATTTGAATTTTAGCAATAAACTGTATTAATACCAAAAATATACTTAAAATAGGAAAATGAAATGAAACAGAGTAAAGATATTATTGTATTTTTTATATTGTCAATTATTTTGCCAATACCATATATATTTTCATTATATCCATTTGAAAATGTTAATTTTAAAGATATTGTACCTGAGATGTTTTTAAAATTTAATATTCCGACAATAATTGCAATAATAATGAAAATAATAATAGAATTTCAAAAAGATGAAAATAAAATAAAAAAATTAAATCTTGCAAAAAAAATTCTTAATGTAATATCAGTAATTTATTTATTACTTTATGAACTTTTCATTATACTTGTTATCATTGTAGCAGAAAATTTAAAATATGCAGATCCTTGGTAGTATTAAGGTTATATCTTTGATAAAAAATTTCCGTAAGATATTTACAAGATAATGTAAATCAAGAAATATACTATAAGAAAAACGGGGATTTTGAATTATATTTACAGATGATTTTAATAATCTATATTTATATTTAAGCTCGGGTATGGCAATATTAACCATAGCGGATACAGTATCATTGAAGTTATAAACCAAGGCAGAGAGTGCATTACCTCTTTTCTGTTCTGTCTTTGCATTTCCTTTTGAGAGGTTATTCCCATTTGTGATTTTACTGCGTTTAAATCGTTATCTTCGGAATATTTAATATATTCAAACGGCACAAGGATTTCATTATTATCATTTATTACTCCGTATTTTCTCCCGTTTCGTGCAATATATATTGGGCTTGAAGTTTCTTGACCGATATAATTCAATTCAAGTTTTTGAGCATTAATATCGTCGATATTTGATATATTTTCTTCAATATTCGCAGAAAGCGCATAGATTTCATCATAAGCAAATGGAACTTTTATTTCCCCGCTTGAATTTACTATTCCCAACTTTTCGCCGTGTTTTACGATAATATTTTCATCGGATTGAAAAGACAAATTAATTCCCGTTAATCTGTTTATATATAAATCAGAACCCGTTAATTTGAAATCATCATAGATACCTTTCAGCCTCTGCATTTGCCCGTTTTTAAACAAATATAATTTATTGGCAATTTTCATCATCCCGTCTATAGGATAATTACTTAATTTAAAAGCAGTATTCGCATTTATAAATTCGTATAAACCGCTAAGTGAGTCAATTATCGGCATTTGAGTTATTGGAGATAAATTTATATTTTTATATTCAATCTTTTTAAAAGTTTTTAAATTGTATAAATTAATATTTTTTCCCGCAAGCGTTACAGCATAATCACTTTTAGGAAATAATATCCGCTCATATTTTACATACAAATTATTATTTTCAATTCTTATATTTTCTTTCACCTGTGCAGGATTTAAAAACACATAACCTTTATGATAAGCATAAGGACTAACGTAAAACAGCATTTTTGCACTTTGATATAAATACTCTCCACCGCCGTTTCTGTATGGATATTTTGCATATAAAATAATATTATCCAAAGGTGCATACGATACATTTAAAATCTTACCTGCTATTGAATTATCATCGGGAAATTCTACTTTATCAAACACAGGCTTTGTTATATGAATAAAATCACCTTGAACATATATTATTCCGTATTTTCCGCCTTGTTTATATCTTATAACCGCTTCTCTCGGGTAATTTTCAAATTTGATATTCTGCAATTTATTATTTTGAGAATAATAAGACTGCATAAAGTTATCATATAATCCGTCAGGACTGTATAAAGTAATAAATGCCGTATTTTCACCAGCATAAGCAATTTTTTTATATGCTTTAATTTTGCGCACCCGCTCATACTTAAAGGGCAGAATTTTTTTAACCTCATCCGTTTCTTTTGAAGCATAAGCTAAAGGCGAAAGCATTAAAATACATATTAAACACACTAAAATCTTTTTCACTTTATAATTATATCAAATTTGTAATAAATAATTATGCAATATTTGGTTTTTGTTTTATAATTTCGTTAATTAAGAGAAAAATTTATGTTAAATATATTGTCTGAAACAGATAAAATTAAAGATATAGTCAGAAGTACAAATTTACAGCACATAGCCATAATCATGGACGGAAACAGACGCTGGGCAAAGTCTAAATTTTTGCCGTCCGCCGCGGGGCATAAAAAGGGAGTTGAAGCATTAAGAGCAACGCTTAAAGCCTGCGCTAAATTCAATATTAAATACTTAACGGTTTATGCGTTTTCAACCGAAAATTGGAACAGACCAAAAGAAGAAGTTGATTTTTTAATGTCGCTTTTAGCCAATACAATTAAAGCAGAAGTACCAGAATTTATTGAAAACGATATAAAATTAACATTCATAGGTGACAGAAGCTCATTAAACAAAGATATAATTGAAGTGCTTAAATACGGTGAAGATAAAACATCACATTGTAAAACGCTTAATCTTCAAATTGCATTCAATTACGGCGCAAGAATGGAGTTAACCAATGCCGTTAAACAAATATGCGAAAAGATTAAAAATGGCGAGCTTTTACAAGAAAATATCACGGAAAAAACAATAAGTGAAAATTTATATACCTCAAACATCCCCGACCCCGATTTATTAATAAGAACAGGGGGAGAAAAAAGAATAAGCAATTACCTTTTATGGCAGTGCGCATATACGGAAATATACGTAACAGATATTTTCTGGCCCGAATTTGATGAAAGTGCACTGGCGCAGGCTATTACAGAATTTAATAACCGCACGCGAAGATTTGGGAAATAATTATGATAAAAATTATCCTTGCGACCTCAAATCCGCATAAATTAGAGGAAATTAATGCAATAAATAAAAATCCGGAAATAGTTTTTGATGTGGTTCAAGGTGATTTTAACCCTGTTGAGGACGGCAAAAATTTTATGGAAAATGCCATAATT
>CANPYB010000103.1 GCA_947587605.1 Candidatus Gastranaerophilales bacterium | reverse complement strand
TTGAAGAATTTTTCTTTTTCCTTATAGCCTGCCCCGGTGCTTCTCCCATTTCTATGACTTCGGAAGCATGTGTTTTCTTTATATCAAGTGATTTTGTATTTACCCTAATTCTTTTCGGAGGAAATATTCCGCCGCCAACCGAGCATACTATACCCTCTTGGTCTATTCTGTCCAGCTCTCTTTCAATATCATATAACTTACCGACTAATTCAATAGGAATGTTATATTCCATTGCAGCCCAAACTGCCCCCTCAACTATCGCTCTGGGCGCATTATCTCCACCCATTGCATCTATAGCTATCCTAGTCATACTACTATATCCCCGTTATTTTTTTCCTATTCTTCTTCTTTTTTGGTTTCAGTTTTTACAACTTTTTTACTTACCTGTTTCCCTTTGTAAGTTCCGCATTCCGTGCATACTGTATGTGTTAATACGGTTGCTCCGCAATTTGTGCAGATTGTTGTTTCGGGCACTGTGCCTTTCCAGTTTGCTCTTCTGTGTCCTTGTGCCGATTTTCCTGTTCTTTTCTTTGGTACTGCCATAATTATTTATCCTTTTCTATGTTTATTTTGTTTTATTGAGGTTATTTGTTCTTTATCATTACTCCCTCTTTAAAATTTATACCACAAACACATTTATTTAGTATATGTATTATTACGCTTTGGTTAACAATTTTTATTTTATTGTAATTTGAAGATGTCTTTTGTCAATAAAAAAGGAGCAGATTTTCTGCTCCTTTTTGTATGAATTTTTTTATTATCTTCCTCCGGTATTGTAGCTGAATGACCTTTGTAATGAACTTTGCAGTGCATTGTCGGCTGATTGAATTTCCGTATTGGCGGCTTGAAGCTGGGCTTGGAATTTTTGTATTTCCGCATCAATTTTCTTTTCCATTGCTTCTAACTCTGCCTTTTTTGATTCTAATTTTTTTACGGCAGGTGAATCTTTATCTGCAAAATCATTTATTTCACTCGTATACTGTGCTATCTGGTCAGCCATTTCAAGTTTAACCTGTGTCCGTTCTGTTATTTTAGACTCCAGGAGATTTATGTAGTTTGTTAAATACATTTTTCTGTTAAAATTTACCAGAAAGCCCATTTTGTTTTACCTTGTTTGATTTAGTGATCGACCTTTTAAGAATAAGTGCTCCGAGTTTTGTGCCAATATTAACTCGGTCTTTTTCAGTTTGTATCTTTCATAGTTTATTCGGTATTGAATGTTTTTTAATTTCTTCTTTACTGTCGCCAGTTCTTTCAATTGTCCGATTACTTCTGTCAGAAAGATTTTAATCGGATTTCTTTTCTTAAGAAATACTCTGGTGAAATCAAGAAAATTCTTTAACCGAGTAAAATATGTTTGTATTGTAGCTGCCGCAGTAGGTTTAGCCAATTTTTTCTCCTTACTTAAGCAAGACTACATATTTACTAAAACATTTAATTAAAATTTATTGCCAATCTTTGTTTTTTTTGTTTAGTCTTGCTTTTTTGTCTTTTATATCGTCGAATTGCTTAATATTCTTATTCTTTTTATCGGCAGTTTTATTTTTTTCTTTAATTATTTTTAGTTTTTTTTAAAAAAAAATTTACATTTTTTTACAAAAATGTAAATTTTTCTTAAAATTATTCTCTAATTTTTATCTGTAAAAATTTATTACATCATTAACAAGATTTATTATTTTTGTTGTCATTTCTTCAATATATTCGGAACTTGTTAATCCGTTTATAACAATATCGGCATTTTTCATGGTTGGTCTGATGTATGTTTGTGCAGTTGTATTTACATCTTCAAATTGATGCCGGGCTGCTGCACCTGTTTTTCCTCTTGATATAGCACGTGTAAACCAACGTTCTTTTATTTTTTCAAACGGTGTGAACACGTATACTTTTATATCAAACAAGTCCACAAGTTCTTCGCCTAAAACATATAAGCCCTCTGCAAGTATTGCTCTTGTAGGGTTTTTATATGCCCTGTTAGGTATGCTTTCGCAGGTTACAAAATCATATTCGGGAGCATTTACTCCGCAGCCATGCTTTAAACTTATTAAATGTGCACGCATTAATTCTAAATTTATTGCATCGGGCCGGTCAAAACTGAATCCTGTTTTATATAGTTCTTCGTAACTTCCTGCTGCTTTTAATTCTTCTGATGTGTCTTTGTAATAATCATCACAGCATAGTGATGTATATGTTTCGCCGTATAGTTTTTTTCTTATTGCTTTTGACATGTAATTTACAAGGGTTGTTTTGCCTGAGGCTGATTCCCCTGTAATACCTATAAGGCACTGCTTTTCTTTGTTGCCTATATATTCTTTTATTATTTTAAGCAGTATATTCTCATTAAATGATAATATTAGCGGTTGTTTTTGTTTTCTGTCTTCTTCCAGAATATCTTTTATTCCGTCCAGTATTTTGAATACCGCAAGATTAATTTTATTTTCGTCTTGAACACTTTTTTCTATTAATGTACTTTCAGTTGGCATTATTTTCTCCGCTCTTTTTCTTTCTTATTTGCTTAAAATCCAATTATAAAATAATTTGTTAGCTTATGTTCTTTTTTTTAACTTTTTTTACTAAATTTTGTTACATATTCCATTAAATCTTTTATTCTTTTTTGAGTAATTTTTTCTATATATTCAATTTCTTCTTCAAGCTCTGTGATGTTTTGCAGTTTTTTTCCGAAAATAATATATTTTTTTATATTTGTAATGATTTTCTTTTTTAATTGTTTGATTTTTTCATATATTGATTTATCTATATATTTTATATCTTCTGTCATTTCTGACAATATTTCGTTAATAATCATTAATAAGTTATTTGCATTATTTTGTTTTAATGACTTTTTTGCCAAATTTAATTTTTTTTCAATTTCCTTATATTTTTCGGAAATTATTTCTTTTTTAGGGGGCAGAGTTTTTGAAAGATAATCTTTTGAGGCTTTATATCCCTTTTCAATTAATTCTTCTTTCTTTGATTTATTAATGGTAAAGTCAAAAAGTATTACATCTTTTGTATCTATTACAATATAGTCATATCTGTCGTTTTGGCTGTATGAATTGTATACATTTTCCGTTGATAAGTACCATATTGTATTTATTATTGAATTTACATAATCCATCGGATTTTTTATATCGCTTCCGTCCCTTGAACCTTCCAATCGAAATTCCAATATTCTTGTATCTTCATTATCCAAATCTTCATATATTTTCCATGCGGGTCTGCTCTTTATTAAATCACCGTCAACCAATAATGCTTCATTATAGCTGACAGGCTTCATAAGTCCGGGCAGTCCTGCCGACGCTCTGACTGCAAATGCGATTTCCGCTTCGGGAGTAGTTTTTTTTGAAAATATAAAAGGTGTATTTGTATTAATATCTATTGTTAAAATATACAAATCTTTAGTTATGTCATTAAAAGTTATTTTTTTATTTTTTTCTTTTCCTTTTGTTGCTTTTAATGAAATTTTTTCTCTGAGCCAATCTAAAAATATTTCGCCTTTGCTGATAGATAAGTCTGTATTAAATATATTTATGTTTAAATCGCGGAACATATTAAAATTAAAGTCATAAAACAGTTCTTTTATTTCGTCTTCGCTGTAGCCTGATGCATATAACGCAGCAAATACTGCCCCGACGGATGAGCCTGCTATTGAATTTATCTTGATGTCAAATTCTTTCAAGGCTTTTAATGCGCCGATATAGCACATGCCTCTTACCCCGCCGCCTCCGAATATACAGTTATATTTTATTTCTCCCGCCAAAATTTCCCCTTTTATACAAAAAAAGCCCTTGGGATTATCCCAAAGGCTTTTTATTTATTTTATTTGCAGTTTGCTGCTTCTTCTTCGGTTACACCTTTTATTGTAAGGCTGACTTTTCCTCTGTCATCGATTTTTATTATTTTTACGATAACTTCATCGCCTACGTTTAAGTGTCCCTCAATGTTGTCAATTCTTTCTTTGCAAACTTGTGATATATGAACCATACCGTCTTTACCGGGGGCAAGTTCAACAAAAGCTCCGAATTGTACTATTTTAACGACTTTACCTTTGCAAACCATGCCTTCTTCGGGTTTAAATGTCATTTGATTAATCATTCTTATTGCAATATCTGCACCGTCTTTATCGTTTGAAGTGATTGTTACTCGTCCGTCGTCTTGAATATCTATTTCAGCGCCAGATGCTTCTATTATTCCTCTGATATTCTTTCCGCCCGGTCCGATTACTGTTCCTATATCTTCAACAGGAATAGTAATTGTAAATATTCTCGGTGCATAAGGCGATAATTCTTTTGCGGGTTCCGTGATTACTTCTCTCATTTTTGATAAAATATGAAGTCTGCCCTCTTTTGCTTGCGCCAATGCACGTCTTAAAGTGTCGTTTGCTATTCCTTTAGCTTTCATATCCATTTGCAGAGCGGTAATTCCGTCATCATTACCCGTTACTTTAAAGTCCATATCACCCAAGAAATCTTCAATTCCTTGAATATCCGTTAAAACAACAGGTTCTCTGCCGGGTTCGGTTATCATACCCATTGCCACTCCGCCTATCATACATTTTACGGGAACGCCTGCATTCATTAAAGCCATTGAACTTCCGCAGGTTGACCCCATTGATGTTGAACCGTTTGATTCTAATACATCGGAGGTTACTCTGATTGTATATCCGAATTCATCTTGTGACGGCAGGGCGGGGATATTTGCTCTTTCTGCCAAATGTCCGTGTCCTACTTCACGTCTGCCGGGGCCTCTTAATGCTTTAACTTCGCCTACTGAAAATCCGGGGAAAATATATTTATGCATGTATGTTTTCTTTGTTTCGGGGTCAACTCCGTCAAGCTCTTGAGCCATGCCGGGTCCCGCTAATGTTGCAACCGATAATATTTGAGTTTGACCTCTTGTAAATACCGCGCTTCCGTGGGCTCTGGGAATAACTCCGACTTCGCACCATATAGGTCTAACTTCATTCGGTTTTCTGCCGTCTGCACGAACTCCCTCGTCAAGAATCATTGCACGCATTATTTTCTTTTCTGCCGCTTTAAATTCTTCGGCTACAAAGTCAATGCCTGTTTCTTCCATTATTTTATTTATATAATGGTCTTCACCTAATGCTTCAACTTTTTCTTTAACTGATTTTTTAGCTTCATCGAGTTTATTTTGTCTGTAGGTTCTGTCGAAATTGTGATATGCGTCAAATATCATATCGTGAGCAGTTTCATTGATTATATTTTTGAGCTCTGTTGTATCATAAGGGTCAACAAACTCTTGTTTTTCAACTCCGCATTCCCGAGCAAATTTAATTTGAGCTTCGCATTGTTTTCTTATTTCAACTTGAGCAAATTCAACGGCTTCCATTATTTCGTCTTCCGTAACAAATTTGCAGCCTGCTTCTACCATTATTACGCTATCGTGAGTACCTGCCACTACGATATCAAGTGCTGATTTTTCAGCTTCCTGATGTGTAGGATTAGCTATTAATCTGCCGTCTGATTTTGAAACTCTTACTGCCCCAATCGGACCTTCAAACGGGGTGCCTGCAAGCATTAATGCACATGATGCACCAAGCATTGCTAAGGTATCGGGTTGGTTGACTTGATCATAACTGAATAATTGAGCCACTATTTGTATATCGTTTCTGTATCCGTGAGGAAACAGCGGTCTGATTGGTCTGTCTATTAATCTTGATATTAATATTGCTTTATCTGAAGCCTTGCCTTCACTTCTGTTATATCCGCCGGGGATTCTTCCTATTCCGGACATTCTTT
>CANPYB010000102.1 GCA_947587605.1 Candidatus Gastranaerophilales bacterium | reverse complement strand
GCTCTGGTCCGGGTTCTGGTCCGGGCTCTGACTTATCATGTGATTCCGGCGGTATATATGGCTGTGTTTGCTGTGATTTTTTCCAGTTGTCATATTCCTTTAAGAATGCTTCAATATCATTTTCATTAATAACAGTATCATTTACTTTAGCATTACCATTTCTGTCTGTACCGCATTCTTTTGTTTGTTTTTCTTTATCATTGCCAAACTCAGCTAATAACTGAAGTGCACCCTCAGTAATTTTCCCGTCCTTGGCAAGACCTAAATGTTCGCCATATTCAGCTAATTTATCGTATAATTTACCAAGTTCATATTTTGACATTGAATGCAATAAATCCGGATCTTCAATATCATAAGCATCATGTTTATCCGTTTCGCCAAGATGCAGCGCTTGAATGAAAGTATCTCTGTCGGTCAGTTCATCAAGAGTCTTGCCTACACTGCCCTCAGAATATACAACATTAACATCTTGAACCTTATTACTCGTTGGATAAAGATTGAGTTCCGACACCTTTGGATCACCTTGCTGATCCTTAGCAATAACATTTGCAAATTCTTCATTTGCATATTCCAGTATTGATTCTTTCATCATTTGTCTTTTTTGATCAAATGTAAGATTTTCATCCAAATCCAATGTTGAATAATAAGATGTTATTGCAGGTTGATTTGCCTCATACCACTTGGCAAATTCATTTTCGTTGATTACCGCATCACCATATTCATTACTGCCTATTTCTATATGGGAATTTGTAAAGAATACAGAAATTTCATCATCTGATAAAGTACCGTCCGTTTCATGTTTTCCGGCTTCTTCGCCCTCCAAACTCAGCCAGTTTTCATTTCTTAATGCGTAGTCCTTAAAGTTAATTTCACCGCTCATGCTTACTCCTTTCAAAAATTTATCTATATTTATAAATTTTCATACTATTTATACAAATAGTTTTATCGGCAAAATTATAAATTACTTTAGTTTTTTTTAGTAAATTTTAAGATTTGTAACGAAATATTTTTTCTTAATAGGCTATAAATCAATAACTACTGCACCTTTACGTAATATTTTATAATTATTGTCGGTTAATAAAATTACGGTTGATTCAAGTCCTAAGCATTTACATCCGTAATCTTCAAACACTACCTCAACCATTGAACCTATTGAGTTAACTGCCTGTTCATAAGTTTTAGACGAGGGATGATTTGATAAATTTGCGCTTGTAGTTGCAAGCACTCCGCCGTTTATTTTGGAACACAATTTTGAAAAAAACTCATTATTCGGAACTCTTATCCCTACTGTATTTTTATATGATGTTATATAATCCGGAGTTTTTTCTGATTTCTCGCTTACTATTGTAAGAGCCCCCGGAAAATACTTTTCGGCAAGCCTTATACCTAAAGGCGGAAGCAGTTTTATATACGGCAGAAGTGAATTAATTGAATTTGACATTAATATTAAAGGTTTTGACCTGTCACGACCTTTTATTTCGTATATTTTATCAACAGCCTCTTTATTATTAGGCAAACACCCTAAACCCCATACAGTATCTGTGACAAATGCTATAACCCCGCCATTTTCTAATTTATTATTTAATTCATTCACGTATGAATTTTCGTCTAATATAGTTTTTAATCCGCTCAAGCAATTCACCTACAAATTCAATTTTCAATAATGCCGCAAAAACTGTATATGTTAACATGCTTAATGCAAAAACACTCAATGTTTTTAAGGCAAGCATAAACCATGATGATTCATTAATATGCCAATTATTGTACAACAACAGATTTAAGCCAAAGGCAAGCACTGCTGCCAAAATCATTTTAAATAAATTTATAAAATATATTTTATAGTCTAAATTTATTTTCTTTAATAATATCAATCCGAGCAATGTTGCATTAAACAGTGTCACAAGTGAAGTAGAGAGTGTAATTGCCGCAATTCCGAGTTTGTTTATAAATAAAGAGTTTAAAATAAACTTTAATACTATTGAAGAAAATGCCACTAAAAAAGGAGTTTTTGAGTCATTAAACGAATAATATATTCTTGTAATTGAATCTCTGAATACGTAGGGAATAATGGCAAAAGAAAGGAATATTAATGCCTGTGATACCATATAAGTAGCTCTTGAGTCAAATTCCCCTCTCTGAAATATAAGAGTTACCGCGTCATAAGCAAGCATTATTATTCCGAACATAATCGGAATAGCAACAAAGTTTAATAATCCTACACCTTTATGAAAATAATATTTAATATCGTCATATTTTTTTTCTCCGACGAGTTTGGAAAATATCGGAAACAACGGAACAAGAAAAGCGGTAACAAGTATTCCGACGGGAAATTGGAAAACTCTGTTTGCATAGCCTATAGCAGTCCACGCCCCCTCTTTTAATTGTGAAGCAAAGAACATATCCACATACACATAAATTTGTCCTATTGTAGAGCTCAATGCCGCAGGGAATACAAGCTCTATAAGATTCTTAAATTCCGTATTATTTTTAATATCCAAGTTTGGTTTTATTTTAAAACCTAATTTTTTAACGGCAGGGAATTGAAGTAAGAACTGAAAAACTGCTCCGATTGAAGTTGCGACAGCAAGGCAAATACCAAAATTATCACCTTTTGATAACGCAATTATAGCGATAATACTTAAGCTCATAACAACGGGAGATATATTAGGCAGGAGAAAGCACCTGTATGTTATCAACAGTCCGTAATAAATGCCTATAATACCCCCTATAAGTATTACGGGAGTCATTATTCTTAAATGCAATCCTGCTAAAGATACCAATTGAGTATTACTTGAATGAATTATAAATTGCATAATCCAATCTGAATATACAAATATGACTATTGAAAATACAGCGAAAAATATAAAAGTTGCGGTTAAAAACGCATTAAACAATTTATTAACTTTTTCGGAAGGGATTTTATCATCGGGATTAACCAGCTTAGCAAACACGCTCACAGTTGCACTGTGAAAAGGTCCGCCGACCCCGCCCATTAATATTATTGCAAGCGAGGGGATTTGATAAGCATAGAAATAAGCGTCAGACACCATGCCTGCTCCGTAGTAATTTGCAATAATTACATCACGCAAAAAGCCTACGAATTTAGATATAATTGTAACAAAAGCAATAAGCCACGCAGCTTTAAGCAGTGATGTATCTTTATTCATCTTCTGCCTCTTTCACCACAATAAAGACCTGTACAAAATCATTAATTGATAATTTGTCACCATATAACTCATAAGTGATTTTATTTTCGCCGTTTTTTAAATATCTTGAAATATCAATATATTTTTTATGTGAATTCAAATCGAACTCAATTTCTTTGTTATTTACGGTTATTTTTAACAAATCCGCATTTGTATCATTTTTTACATACAAATCGGCAGTTTCTTTCTTTGTGTAATAAATACTGTCTGAGAAAATCTTTCCTTTATGAACTTTTATCGGAATAGCAGCAAGTTTAATACCTTTATAATAATGCTGCAAAATTTCATCAAAAGTATAACCGAGCGACGCCATTTTACCTGCGCCCCACTGGCTTAAACCAACGCCATGCCCGAAACCTCCGCCGGAGAATTTAATAACCTTATCATCTGAAATATCAATAACAAAGTTAGCACTCGGGAGTGAAATTCCGTTTTTTTGAAAACATCTTCTGATTACAAGCTCTTTATTCACAGTATAAGTTGTCTTATCGGTTTTTATTTCAAGCTGAATAATTTTGCCCGATTTGCCTCTTTTTAATACATTAATTTCAAGCAGTTTACCAAAATCATTTTCACTGATTAAAGCAGGTGAAATAAACCCCGTTTTAGACTGAGCTACAAGCGTTTTTGCAAGCACTTTTTCCAACTCATCAAAAGTCCACTCTTTAGACCACCTGTAATAAGGTGAATTATTGTCAAAGGATTCCGGAGATGATGTATAAAATTCTCTTGCAGCTTCTTCTTTATCAAGCGGTTTAAACTTTTTATCATCGGGAACGGCAGTTAAATAAGGAATATCTTTAGAGGGAAATGCCTTTGTTTTAGGGTCTGAAAAAGCAAACTCGTAACTTTCCGTATAACCGCCCGCTGTTGAGCTGTATAATGCAAGTATCGGGTTATTTTCTTTATCTAATGCAATAATACCGTTTGTTTCATCTATTGCCTTATCTGAAAGTTCTTTTTCCGTATTAGCTCCGTAATATACTTGACATGCAACCGAATCACATAAATCAAATTCTTCATAAGCCTTAATTCTCGGGCTTACGGCATAATTTCTTGCGGCAACGGTTTGAGCTTTTAATGCTTCAAGTCCGAATTTTACAGGCATTTCATTCGGCACAACTCCTCTAAGATAATTTTTTAAACTTAAAACATTAACTACGGCAAACTTGCTGATGTTTTTTTTGCTTCTTGTAAGTTCTATATACCCCCTGTAAAATGCCTGCTGACCTTTGCGTTTTAAATTATTTATTGAAACAAACGAAGCCCCTTGAACGGGACGCACTAAAACCGGGCCAGTTAAGTTTCTTGCAACAAGTACATTATCTTTATATATTCTGAATAAATTATTTTCAGAAGTAACTTTATATATTTTTGTATCAACGGTTTTCGGAGCAATATAACCTGTGGAGGAGTCCATTACTTCTATATTTTGAGCATCATTAAACTCTATAAAATCAAACAAATAAGTATTAAAAGAATTATTGCTGATACCAACGCGCACGGGAATATTATTATCCTGCGCTTTTACTTCCAATATCGGCATTAATATAATTATTAATAATAATATATATTTATATAATTTACACATGCTTATCCCTGTCCGTTATATTATAAAATAAAGAATAAATAAAAGGGAAGAAAAAAATGAGCCTTAATAATACACCCTCATCTGAAAGATTGCATATAGGAATATTTGGAAAAACAAACTCAGGCAAATCCAGTTTAATAAATGCAATAACAAACCAAAATATAGCAATTGTTTCAAACGTAAAAGGAACAACCACAGACCCTGTATATAAATCAATGGAACTATTACCGTTAGGCCCTGTTACAATAATTGATACCGCAGGTCTTGACGATAACACAGAACTAGGAATACTCAGAACTCAAAAGACAAAAGAAGTTTTAAGAAAAACAGATATAGCTCTTTTAGCAGTTGACTCTCAAAATGAACTTTCAGCGTGCGAAAAAGAATTGGTAAATATTTTCAGAGAAAATAATATTAATTATATAATCGTCCATAATAAATCAGACCTAACCTCTAATAAGCAAGAGATATTAAATCAAAATGAAATATATGTAAGCGCATTAACAGGTGAAAACATAAATAAATTAAAAGAATTAATTGCAAACTTAATAAATGAAGAAAAAAATAAAACTCCGCTTGTCAGCGACTTAATTAATAAATATGATAATGTAATACTTGTAACACCTATAGATAGTGCGGCTCCAAAAGGAAGAATAATACTTCCCCAGCAGCAAGTTTTAAGAGACCTGCTTGAAATAGGCGCAATAACAACAGTTGTAAGAGAATATGAGCTTGAACAGGCACTACAATCATTAAAAAATAAACCTAAACTTGTTATAACAGACTCTCAAGCATTTAAACAAGTATCTTCTCAAACTCCCGACGATATATTTTTAACCTCATTTTCAATACTTTTTGCAAGATATAAAGGTGTTTTAAAAACTGCCGTAAAAGGTATTAGCAAACTATCTTCTTTAAAGGAGGGAGATAAAATATTGATATCAGAAGGCTGTACACACCACCGCCAATGTGACGATATAGGAACAGTTAAACTCCCGCGCTGGATTAAAGAATATACTGGAAA
>CANPYB010000101.1 GCA_947587605.1 Candidatus Gastranaerophilales bacterium | reverse complement strand
ATATAGAGACATTAAAAGAAAAATTTAAGATAAATCGAGGTTAAAATGGATGCAGTATTAAAAGATTTAAGTCCCGTTTTACAATTATTAGCAGTAATGGCAATGTTCTCAATGCTGCCGTTTATGTTTGTTTGTATGACGAGTTTTTTAAGATACGCAATAGTCTTCGGGTTTTTAAAACAGGCGCTCGGAGCTCAACAAATTCCGCCCGCAATTGTATTAGTAGGCTTATCTTTAATATTAACGTTTTACACAATGGGCCCTGTTTTTCAGCAAATGTATGAAGTAGGCTCTAAACCTTATCAAGAATCGGGTTCTATGGTTTTAGCCATTAGTGAGGGTTCTAAACCGTTAAAAGAATTTATGCTTAAACAAACAAGAGATAAGGATTTGGCATTTTTTGTTCAGCTCTCAAGAAAAGAAGCACCTGCTTCGGTTGAGGATTTAACTATATGGGAAGTTGCTCCCGCTTACATTTTAAGCGAATTAAAAACTGCTTTTGAAATAAGTTTTATTATATTTATACCGTTTATAGTTCTGGATTTAGTTGTGGCAAATGTACTTCTGGCTTTAGGTATGTTTATGCTGTCGCCTACAATTATATCTCTGCCGTTCAAACTACTGATATTTATTGCGGTTGACGGCTGGTCGTTAATTGTTAACGGGCTTGTGGGCAGTTTTAATTAAGGAATAAAACATGGAAATTTTAATGGAATATTTTACAAAAGGACTTATAACAATGCTTATGATAGCAATGCCGTGCGTACTTACTGCGGCGGCAATAGGTCTTGTTGTAGGTATTTTACAAGCGGTAACACAAGTTCAAGAACAGACCATTGCCGCCGCTCCTAAAATTTTTGCGGTATTTTTAGTAATAATCCTGCTCGGTACGGGGTATTTGAAACTCTTAACCAACTTATTTAATGAGGGTGCTGTTATTGCGTTTGATGTTATTCCTAAGTCAGATGAATTTGTACTCCCGCCAAATTATTACAACTACACCAAACCTTTTATTGACGAAATCAAAACCGATGTAAAAAAAGATATGACTCCTATGAAAGAGATATTAAATAATGCGGCTGCACCTATGGGCAATACGGGAAAAGACCGTTTCAGCGTTATGAGAAACAAAGGACATGAAGTGCCTACTCCTAACTTAGCCGAAAGAAAAGCTATTTCGGAGAAAAACAGATAAGGGAAATATAATGCTTGATACTATAATAAATGAGTTCCCGAAATATTTTCCCGAAATTAACAATGTACTTACTGCAGGAGTTCCTATTTTTGCACGTGTGGCAGGGTTAATGCGAAGCACTCCGTTTTTACAGCGCAGTGAAATACCTGTCATTGCAAAAGTCGGGTTCACATTAATTTTTACTGTAATGCTTACAATATTTTTACATCCTAAAGCTCCTACCGCAGATGTTTCAATGCTTTATTCCATACTCGTTAATTATATGGCGGGCGCTATTTTAGGATTTATTGTAAACTGTATTGTAAAAGCAATAGAAAGCGGCGGAGATATGATTAATATGCAGCAGGGTGTATCTTCAGCTACTATTATGGACCCTACAACTTCAGCACAAATATCTATTATGGGAAGAATTTTCAGTCTGTTAGGTTTGATTATTTTCCTTGAAATCGGCGGTGCTTACTGGACTTTTAACGCATTTATCAGAAGTTTTGAAATCTTCCCGATTTACGCTTATGCAATACCTATGGATGAAATTATTAATATGGATTATCTTGTTAAAATAACTTCTAACGTATTATATATAGGACTTCAAATAGCTGCTCCCGTACTAATTGCGACATTAGGACAGGATATTATCTTAGGAATAATCTCAAAAACAGCTCCGCAGGTTAACGTGTTTCAAATGAGCTTTCTGTTTAAGCCCTGCTTAGGTGCTGCAATTTTAATCGTTGCTATGCCGATTATATTTAATGTTATTTGCGATTTCTTTTTATCATTTTCCAATATTTTTTAGTTTATTTAAAATAATCACAAATTAATTCTTTTTTACTTCCGCTGATTTTTTTTATAAGGCGGGCAAGGAAAGAGTCTGTTTTTCGTTTCAGTTCATCTTTTAATATTGCTTTTTCAATTAATAATTTATTAAAAGATTCATTAAGTGCGGTTTTTTCCTGTGTTAAATGAGGCTTAATTGTATTTAATCTCATTTTGCACATTTCTATTGAATTTCTAAGTTCTTTAACTTTTCTTTTGTCCATTTGTCTTATCCGTAAAATTCATTTCTTTCTGACATAATTATGATAATAAAATTTTTTATAAAAGAATTCCCCCAAAAAGTTTAAAATAAGCATTAAAATGTAAACTTTTATTGTATTTTTTTTGTTATAAACTAAAACTATGGAAAATTTAAACAACAAGAAAATATTAATAATAAGATTAAGCGCACTGGGAGATACTATCCATACACTGCCAATGGCAAATGCTTTAAAAAAAGAATACCCTAATGCAATACTTGACTGGGTTGTTGAAGATAAAGCGTCTAAATTTATTATTAACAATCCTTTAATAAATAATGTATATGAACTTCCAAAAAAGAAATGGAAGCAAAATAAAAATAAAGTTGAAAATCTGAAAGAATTTTTTGAGATTATAAAAAAAATCCGCAAAGAAAAGTACGATATTGTATTAGATACTCAACAACTGCTAAAGAGCGGAATAATTTTAGGATTATCAAAAGGGAAAAGGAAAATAACGCTGAATGACGGGCGGGAATTTTCGGGTGTTTTTGCAAATGAAATAATTAAAACAGGAAGAAAGCAGTTTGACCTTTATTACCACGTAGTAAAAAGGAATATGGAATTTGCAAAATACTTAGGCTGTAAGGATTTAGATATTGAATTTAAACTCCCGAATTTTGAAAACGAATATTCAAAGGAAATAAAAGAAAAAGTATCCCGGCTTGATAAAACGAAGAAAACAATAGTAATAGCACCTGCAACCACATGGAGAAATAAACACTGGAATATAAAAAGCTGGGTAGAGATAATAAACACATTTAAAGATAGCTGTAACATCATCATAACTGCAGGCTCAAACAAGGAAAAAGAACTTGCAGAGCGGATATTGTCATTTATAACAGGCGGAAATATACTTAATTTATCAGGTCAGACAAGCCTATCCGATTTAGTATATATTTATCAAAATTGTGATTTATTAATAAGCCCCGATTCTGGGAGTGCACATATTGCTTGGGCAACAGGAAAATGCAAAATATTTACGGTCTTTTTTGCAACTAGCTCGGCAAGAACAGCACCATTTGGAGATAATTATTATGCATATTCATCAAATTCAAAGTGTTCGCCTTGTATGAAGAAATTTTGCAAATTAAAAGCAAATAAATACAATTGCATTTATAACTTAAATTCCGAAAAATTAATTAATAATATTAAAAAAGTATTACAAATAAATTAAAAAGGGTATATAATACTATATACGTTATTACTAGGATTTTATTTAGTGAGTATTTTTTCCGGATTAAAAGATATACTTGGTCAGATAAACAAAATTGACGGTTCAATATACACACAGGGCAGAGATTTTGCTGATGTATATGCGAAAAATATAGCATTGGAAGAAGAAATTGCCGCAAGAACAAAAGAATTGGAGCAGGCAAATCAAACAATTTTAACCCTAAACAGCGTTTGGGATATGATGAATGCGGCTCAGCCTTTATCCAGTATGCTGGATAAGATTGTAAGTATTTTGCATGAAGATATGAATTACAATTTTGTTTCAATATTAAAACTGGAAACAGGTGAAAAAGACGGCTCTTATTTTAATATTAAATCCTCATCGCAGGATAAAATATTAAATGCAATATTTACAATATTAAATGAATCCCCCGAAACATACAAAATACCGTACTTGGAAAACTCAATTGCCGCAAAAGCAATAAATGAAAGAAAAATATATTCAACACCCGATATAGAGGGGATACTTAGAATGTGCTTTCCTCAATTAACAGAGGAGCAAATAAAAGACAAAAGAAATCAAATGACATCAAAAAGCTGCACATTAATTCCCCTGCACAGCAATAAAGGAAATTTTGGCTGCGTGCTGGTAAGTTCCGAGCGTGACGGCGTAACCGATACCGAAATGAACTTTTTATCATTATTCGCGAACCAAATAGAACTTGCTATAACAGTGGCAGGATTGTTTGAAGAAGTAAAGAAACAAGCAATAACAGACCCATTAACAGGACTATTTAACAGAAGATATTTTGAAGAAAATATAATAAAAGAAGCAGAGCGTTCACTGCGTTTAAAACAACCGTTTTCTGTTATTTCAATGGATTTAGACTTTTTAAAGAAAATAAATGATACATACGGTCACCAATATGGTGATTTAGCAATAAAAACCATTGCAAACGTATTAAAAAAAGAAGCTCGTTCAATAGATATCCCCGCAAGAATAGGCGGAGAAGAATTTAATTTGCTTCTGCCGGGTGTAGATTCAAAAGGTGCGGGAATAGCTGCCGAAAGAATACGTAAATCCATTGAAAATCAAGTGCTTGATACTATAGGCGGGATAACGGCAAGTATCGGAGTAGCTACTTTTTTAGAACACTCTGACCGTATCGATGAACTGATTGAACTTGCAGACCAGGCAATGTATAAAGCTAAGGTAAACGGAAGAAATCAAGTTCAAATTGCTCAATTAAACCACGAAACCGATTGGCAGAAAATCGCCATTGAGACATTTATGGATATTTTGTCTAAAAAACGAATACCGGTCAGTGATAATGTAGCTCAAACTATCAAACAAAAATTAAATAAAATAGAAACAGAAGATAAACACGCAAATGACATATTATATTCAATAGTGGATATAATTTCTCAAACGTATAACAGAATGTATAAAACCGGAACAACAAAATCAAAGCTCCTGCTTGCGGTACTTTTAGCTAAACGCTTGGACTTAACAAAAGAAGAAACCGATAAATTAAAACTTGCAATATTATTGTATGACATCGGAAATATAATGATACCGGAAGAAATATTAAACAAAAAAGAACCGCTGACGGAAGAAGAAAAAACAATAATAAAACAGCATCCGTTGATTGCTGCAAGGGAAATTTTAAAACCGATCACATCAATACAGGATATAATCCCGATAATAGAAAATCACCACGAAAATTGGGACGGAAAAGGCTACCCCGCAAATAAGTCGGGGATAGAAATACCAATAACATCACAAATAGTCCTGCTTGTAGACGCATTTTACGCTATGATGCAGGATAGACCGTATAGAAACGCATACAATATAGATGAAGTTCTTAAAATTATAAAAGATGAAGCAGGTCAAAGGTGGAATGCCAAATTAGTTGACGATTTCATCCACGTAGTAAAAAACGAACAATTACAATAAATTTTATTTTTGACCGTCATCAATTGAAAAAACCTGCTGCCCCGCTTCTTCTTTCATTGCGGTTTCAAGCAGAATATAAGTCATATAAGCACCAAGAGCAACAGCTTTAGGGTCAAGATCAGTATTTTGCGCCGCTTCAATAATTGCAGAATTAATTTCCGGATTTTCATCCTTTATATAATGAATCATTTTTTTACGCCAGCCGTGGACATCTTGAAAAATCTCTGCAAAGCATAGGGTTGATTGTTCTTGAGTAACTATAGGAAGCATTTATGCGCCTTTTTTTACTGATACAATTAAAATTATATTAATTTGTTTAATTGTTTACATCATATAACGGGTGTAGTTTAAAATTACAAATATTTATCATTCTTGACTCTGTGGTATATAGAAGCTAAAATAAGTTAGAGTTTAGATTAAAAGGGATTGTATGAAAAATTTTGAACCCGAATATATTGAAAAATT
>CANPYB010000100.1 GCA_947587605.1 Candidatus Gastranaerophilales bacterium | reverse complement strand
AAAATTGAATTTTCATTCAATATTTGTTTTGCCTTTTTTATAGCAAGATTTACAATATTTTGCGCTTCAATTTGAGCTTTTTTAATAATATCGTTTGCGTCGCTTTGCGCCTTGTTTTGAGTTTTGTTCATAATTTTCTCCTTTTATCTATATGAAAATTATAAATAACCCATGCGACAAATTTTGACGAATTGAAATATTTTTATATCTGTGTCTCAAACATAATACTTGTTCCTAAGTAATTCAAATAATCAAACCATGTCTTTATTTGCAAATTGCTTAATAAATTATCCTTAAGAGATATTGAAAAAATTGAAAAATAGTCTAAAATTTTAAATATAATTAGATATCGAAAAAATAATACAGGTGTGAATAAATGAAAAATACATTATTGATAATTTTAGGATTAATTATTATAGCCGGAGCTGTTTGGGCTCTAAACGGTAAAACTCAAGCGAAGGAGGATGCAAATATGGATAAAAAAGTATTGGTGGCATATTTTAGTGCAACCGGAACTACAAAAAAGGTCGCTCAAAATTTAGCAGAGGCAATCAATGCTGATATTTATGAAATAAAACCTAAAGTTCCTTATACAAGTGCTGATTTAAACTGGATGGATAAAAATTCAAGGAGTACGATAGAAATGAATGATCATAATTCCCGCCCCGAAATTATTAACGATAATTTTTCAACAGATAGTTATGACACAATATTTTTAGGCTTTCCTATCTGGTGGTATATAGCTCCGACTATTGTAAATACGTTTTTAGAAGCACATGACTTTACAAATAAAAAAATTATTCTTTTTGCCACATCAGGCGGAAGCGGATTTGGAAGAACGGTTGAAAATCTAAAGAAAAGCGTTTCAAATTCAACTGAAATTAAAGAGGGTAAGTTATTTAACAATCATCCCTTAAAAGAAGAACTAAAAAAATGGGCAGAAGAAGTTTTATAAAAGACATAGCCGAAAGCGGTCAAATACAGCTCGTTTTGATGGTATTTTGAACTTGAAGAATATAACAAGCTGAGTGATTTTTACAATATGTGTCTTTTTATGATAAAATAATCAAAAAGGTTATTTTTATGCGGATAAAAAATTGTTTTAACCCCGATAGTATTTATATCAGAAGCAAAGCGGAGAATTTTTATGGATAAATTAGTGTCAGTAATTATTCCTGCATATAATCATGAAAACTATGTAAAAAAAACAATTCAATCAATATTAAACCAAACTTATAAAAATATAGAAATAATTATTTTGGATGACGGTTCAAAAGATGACACTTATAAACAAATTAAGGAACTGGAAAGCTTGTGTCAAAACAGGTTCGTGCGAACCATTATAAACAGGCAGGAAAATCAAGGTACTGCTGTTACATTAAATAACTTAATATCAATGTGTTTGGGAGAATATATATATATAATTGCATCTGATGATATTGCGCTTGATAGTGCGATAGAAAAGGAAGCAAATTTTCTGAAAGAACATGAAGAGTATTCTCTTGTTGTTGCCGATAATGAATTTATTAATGAAAACGGAGAAGTTTTATATATAGATAAAAAAGAAAATTTTATAAAAAATAAAGAAAAAGCAGCATATTTTACCTTTGGGCAATATCTGCAAGATATTAATCATTTTAAATTCACGGATGAAAAATTTGGTACATATAAAACTTTATATATAGGTAATTATGTGCCGAACGGTTATATGATTAGGCGCAGTATTTTTGAAAAAATAGAATCATATACAAAAGAAGCACCGTTAGAAGATTGGTTTTTAATGCTTCAAATTTCAAAATATTCAAAAATGAAGTTTTTGGATGAAGTATTATTTTTATACCGCAGGCATAATTCTAACTCTATATCCAATAAAAAATTAATGAATGAATATAAAGAAAAAACAAGAAAATACGAAGAAGAAATATTGAATAAAGTAAATGATAATGAAATCCGTGATGAAGTTCTGCAGGTAAAAAGGTACGGAGTATTATATAAAAGACAAGGACTTCCTTATATATTTGAGGTGCAATCGTATATAAAATCCGGAAAGAAAGTGAAGAAAATTAAATTTTTAAATATAACGTTATTTAGTATAAAAAAACATTGAAAAATTAATTTTTTTGCCCTGTTGTTTTAACACATACCTTTTTCTTTGTAATAATTTACAGCATTAAAATATACTTTTGCATCTTCACAATACAATTCATTTTTTTTCATAAATTTACCCTCAAAAAAGGGGGATTAGCAAGACAATAAAAGCAGTAACGGCAGTAATCATATTTAAAGCATTCCGTAAGGGTTGCTTTAACGAACTTTATTTAAAATTATCCGTAATTGGTTTTTTACTTCTTTAAAGTATACTGATTTGAGATTTTACAAGATATAATCAACTCCTATGCTTGGAATAATACTTCAAAACTTGCTTTTAAAGATAAATTATTATTAAATTATTAATAAATCTTGTTGTTACATTAATTTTAACCCCGATTGTTTCCGCATAATTCTTAATTTGTTCACTATTTGCATTTGATAAATAATTGGTATTAGATTTAGGTAATTTTTTTAGCAAAGACTTGATTTTTTTATTTAAAAGAAGATAATTAACTAAAATGTCTGCTTTATAGAGGAATTTAATATGAAGTATAGTATTTTTAAAGATGATACTCCACGTAATACTGCGGAACGTATAAATACAATTCTTAAAAATAATGAAATTAATGTTGAAAAACTAATAGAAAATTTCGATGAGATAAAACAACAAGTA
Organism: Candidatus Gastranaerophilales bacterium; assembly: GCA_947587605.1. Taxonomy (GTDB): domain Bacteria; phylum Cyanobacteriota; class Vampirovibrionia; order Gastranaerophilales; family Gastranaerophilaceae; genus Avigastranaerophilus. Next base: position 3,125 of record CANPYB010000100.1, on the reverse strand, counting down.
TGTCCTACAGTAAGAATTAATATAAAAAATACTTTGATAGGAACAAACGGAAAAGGAACTTGTGTTGAAAATGCAATTGCTTCGGCATATGGCGAATTTATTGAAAGAATACAAACCGGAAAACTTATACCCTTTGTTCCTGCAGATAATATAGAAGTTTATAAAGATGAAATAGATAAAAATATAACACAAGATTATATATATGGTAAAGAACAGATTAGTGCCGTTCCGTTTTATAGTGTGAAAGATAAAAAAGTAGTATATGTTCCTTTATGTATGTGCCGCACCACAAACGGAATTGCTGCAGGAAATACATTTGAAGAAGCTCTTGTTCAAGGACTTTCTGAAATATCCGAAAGATATGTTTTAAAAAAAATAATATTAAATAAAATTACCCTGCCCGACATTCCGCGGGAAGTTTATATGAAATATGACAATATAAAAAATATTATTCAATATTATGAAGATAACGGTTATGAAATACACATAAAAGATGCTTCTATCGGTGAAAATTTACCCGTAATTTATACTGTAGCTATTAATAAAAAACATAATATTATGATTATGGATGCAGGTTCCCATCCCGTAATGCCTGTTGCAATTGAAAGAACTTTAACCGAGCTGTTTCAGGGAAAAGAAGTAAAATTTAATGAAAACATTAAGAAAAACAGAGAAACTTACATAAATAAAAATTATCTTGCTAAATCTCTGGTTTATAATTCAAGTTTTATGTTAGTACAACAAATTCAGCATCCGATATATCTTGAAATTAATGATTATTTAACAAAACAATTTATAACAGGCAGTTCTGAATTTGAATTTAATAGAAATGTCTGGATAGATGTTTCATCCGAAACTACAAATAAAGATTTACTAAATTATATACTTTTAAACATAAAACAAATAACAAAAAATCAAATATATATAAGAAATTGTTCTGTTTTAGGGTTTCCGACAGTTCAAATATTTATACCTGCGATGCAGCCTATTTCTGAAAAACAGGATATAATATCAAATGATTATAGAAAATGGTATGGTTATAAAGGTGAAAATGATAAATTTTATGATGATATTAAATCTTTTATGGAAGTAGCCGAACTCATATATAATCATCAACTGCTTGAGCCTATTTCCATATATCCTCGCGAATATATGGTTTTGCTTCCCGCTATTATATTAAAAGATTATGACAGAATTATAAAATACGCAGACTTACTCATTGACAGGCAATTTGAGAAAAAAGAATTCTTTATGTTAATTAAAGATTTTTATACATTGAAGAAAAATGGAGAAAAAGAGCAGGATATATATAATTCATTATCTGTGAAATATGAAGAAAAAGATATTATATTTTTTAAAAAATTCATTCAAAATTTGTCATTTGATGTAATAAAATTTTTAATACTTCAAAACAAGAATGAAAAAATCAATTATGAGTTAAAAGCAAAAATAAGAAATATACTTGAAAATGCCTGCAAACAGAATGAATTGAACCAAATGATTTTTGAACAATTGTTGAAATAAATTAAACTATTTTAACCCCATATTTTTGGCGGTGTTAAAGTCATTTTCAGCATTTTCTTCATCTCCGCTCAAAGTTTCAGCTGAGGCTTTCATATAATACAGATGAGCATTTTTAGGTGAAAGTTTTATTGCATTTTCATAATCTTCCGCTGCGTTTTTATATAATTTTTTTTGAAATTTGTAAAAAGCGCGCTGTTCGTATAAAAAAGGGTCTTTAGGATTGTTTAATATAGCTGCGTTATAATCATTTATTGCATCTTGAACTTCATCAATATAATATTTTAAGAAAGCTCTTTTAACGTAGTATTCGTTATTATTGTAATCTAACTTTACGGCTTCATCATAGTGTTTAATTGCAATGTCATACTGTTTTATTTTTCTGTGGATTTCTGCTTTAAGCGCATATAATTCAGCGTCATTAGGATGTTTAATCATTGCTTTTGAATAGTAATCAAGCGCATTCAAGTAATTTTTATTTTTTGCATAAACTCTTGCAATAGCCTTATATATTTTTAATGAACTGCTTTTAAGCGAAAGTGCATAAAAAAGCAAATGTATGGCTTTGGGATATTCGCCGAGATTTTCTCGATTAATCCCTTTATTATACATTTGATATAAAAGGAAATATCTTCTTATTTTGCCAAAACCGAAATAAAACAATTAGTATCTCCTCAATTATTTAAACTGTGAATTGGAGCGGGAATTCTTCCGCCTCTGTTAATAAAAGTATCTGATGATAAGGTATTAACTTTCATAATGGGTGCTTCACCTAAAAGTCCGCCGTATACCGCATAATCACCAACTCCTTTATTCGGTACGGGAATTATTCTTACGGCCGTGGTCTTTTTGTTAATCATACCGATTGCCATTTCGTCGGCTATCATACCCGATATTGTGCCGTCGGGAGTATCACCGGGGATTGCAATCATATCAAGCCCGACAGAACAAACGCAAGTCATAGCTTCAAGTTTATCAAAAGTCAAGACTCCCGATTTCGCTGCTTCAATCATGCCCGCATCCTCACTAACGGGAATAAAAGCGCCCGAAAGTCCGCCGACATAAGAGCTTGCCATAATTCCGCCCTTTTTTACAGCGTCATTCAGCATCGCAAGAGCTGCGGTAGTGCCGTGAGCACCTGCGTGTTCCAAGCCCATGGCTTGAAATATTCCCGCAACGGAATCGCCTTTAGCGGGTGTAGGTGCGAGCGATAAATCTATAATTCCGAACGGAATATTCATTTTTTCCGCCATTCTTCTTCCGACGAGTTCTCCCGTTGAAGTTATTTTAAAAGCAATTTGTTTGATTTTATTGGCGAGTTCGCCAAAATCAGCATTTTTAGGTAAATTTTCTACAGCGGCTCTTACAACACCGGGGCCCGAAACTCCTACGTTAAGAGCGCATTCATTTTCTCCAAAGCCGTGGAAAGCACCTGCCATAAAAGGGTTATCCCCCGGAACATTACAAAAACATACAAGTTTAGCAGCTCCTATACCGTCTTTATCAGCAGTTAAATTTGCACTTTGTTTTATAACGGAGCCCATTTTTTTAACAGCATCCATGTTTATCCCCGCCTTTGTCGAGGCAAGATTTATTGATGAGCA
>CANPYB010000099.1 GCA_947587605.1 Candidatus Gastranaerophilales bacterium | reverse complement strand
AGATAAACAAGAACACATAGATATGGCAAGTGTTGACTTTCCAACTCCACCGGCCGCAGAATAAAATAGAACAACTGAAGTTTCTTTTGATTTATATATTTCTGAATGTATTATGCCTGAACTTGTAGCGGTTACCAAATTATAAATTTCTTTAGTATTTGTATATTTGAAAATTTTGGTTATACCTAAATCTTCAGTACCGCCTTCATCAAAAGTTTCAGATAAAACATATATATTGGCGATATTTTGCTTTTGTAAATCACTGAAATATAATTCTTCACTGACGACTAAAATTTCAGCATTTTGCGGCGTTGAAAAATGTTTGTTAAAATAAGCTTCATCGGTAATTATTTCTAATTCAATTTTACCGTTTAATTCCTCTAAAAATTTTATTTCAAGAGGTGAAAGATATATCTCATCAGTATCCGCAAGAATAACTATTGGCTTTCCCATTGATCAACACCCTCTATATATGAATTGAAAAATCACTGTTTGCAAGGCGGATAACATCTCCGTTTTTTACCGGAAATAACTGTAAATCCCTTAATCTAATTCCATTTACATATGTACCGTTTGTACTTCCTTTTATTCCATCCCCATCAACTATATAATAGCAATTGTTTTGGAAAATAAACCTGCAATGAACTCTTCCAATTGCTTTATTAAAACTTATAACGCCATTAACCTTTGATGGATTTTTACCTATAATATATTCAGGGGATTTAATTTCAAAGCTTAATGGATTGTTTGGATCTAAAGAAGTGAATGTTAATGTGGGCTGTGAACCAAACACATGTATCCTGTCATCGTATTCTACAGAATAACTTCCGTTTCCGCTGCTTTGATTTTCTTCTCTTATGCTTTGATATAGTTCATTGAGCGATAAAGCCCCATTTGATAAATGCCCGCTTATTTTATTCATTTTTGAATTTGTAAGAGACGGGGTAGAAGCTATTACTTTTATTAAGTCTGTTCTTAATTCATTTTCAAATGAAGATATATCATCACTTGTATTGCTAATCGGTAAATATATCAAATTCACTTCTAATGTATGTGTATCGACAAATATTTTATCAAAAGATAGATCTAAATTTTGGCAAGACAAGAAGCCATTATTTTTAATATCGATTACCGTCTTAATAATGTTTGAAACAATTGTTATGAAAGTATCGGTATCAATCAAAGACATCATATTTTTTAAATTTTTCTTGCCCGAAGTAAAATATAAAAGCTTGATTTTCCCATTATGTAATACTTTTGCACATTTTATAAAGCTATTTTTTTCCTGACTGACAAGGACCTTATATCCCGTTAAATTAAACAGGGAAGGATCCTCCAAAATATACGCAATATTCTGTGAACTTTTATGTTCACTTATTTTTCCCGATTGCAATAAATCTTTCATACAAATAGCTCCGAATTTATAAATAAATTAAATTCATAAATATATATTTTTTATTGAAAATACATATTTATAACTTCAAAGTTCTATGCAAGGCACAGAAGCACTGTGCCTTGCATATTAAATTTTACTAATGAAAATTAGTTTTCATTTGGCGTTTTCTCATTCTTCTTGCGCTTTTTGAGCACAACAAGAATCGTGATACCTATTGCTGCAATAGCCACACCAGCAATAGTTCCCCAGAATATTGGAGATTTAGCCCAAATAGCGAGTAAGTTTGTCGATACGGTAATATGATCAAAGAATGGATATCCCGGCTCAAATGCATTACCGTTACTGTCGCCTTTTGATGTATCAATAACATTACCGGCTTTATCGGTTACTACTATTTTAAAGCTTTGTTGATCTGAACTTCCTTCCAATACAATCGGCTCTGGTTTGAATGTTTTAAAATTTTCAAAGTCCTTACCATACTGATATGTAAATTTAGGATTTTCCATATCGTTTACAAATACTTCGATCTTTTCAAGCCTAATTAAATCTTGTACTGTAAAGCTTATTTCAAGATATTCTGCTCTTGCGGAAGCAACACCGAGAATTTCATTTACCTCTGGTGAATAGTTAATTGTTTCGATTTCTGCCGCAGTTGAATCAACTCTAAATTCAGCTTCGCATACATCATAATCTAGTGTCTGTGAAGCTTTATTAGCGGCATCGTTTGATGTTATACGAAGTGTATATACGCCATCATCTACAAAATTATCAGGCTTAATATTGTAAGTATACTTGCTCCAAGAAGTGTCTGTTTGTTTTGTGTCCTCAGAAACTGTGTAATCAACGCCTGACTCAAGCATAATAGGGGAACCAGTTAAAGAAATTTGAACACTTTGGCTATTGATTGATGTAGTATTATACTCATAAATATTCAAATTACTGCTCGTAACCTTTTTAGTATAACCGTCATTATCAGTAATAAGGTTGTACAAATCATTACTGAATGTAAATACAGAGCCAAAGCGGTTTACGGAGAATGTAATGATATTTCTGTTTGTATCATAAATATTGCCCGCTTTATCCTTAGCTTCTATTGTTAATGTGTATAATCCATCATTCTTTACATTATCTTCATTTACCTTTGGAATAGAAATTGTTGCAATGGCATTTGAATTTCCTGATGAATTCTTAACAAATTCGGCAGTTACATCAACATTGTTTTCTGCGCACTGTACACTCGGGTTATCCTTGACATTTTCTTTTTCGGCATCTTTTTTGTTATAACTTTCGCCTTCTACAAGGACTCGGCTTCTGGTAAGCTGAATATTATAATTATCAAGATTTACATCGTTAACCGTGATAGTAACCGTTGCATTTTCTTCAACCTTACCGTCATTTAATCCGAGTATGCCCTGATCGGCAATACCGTCAACTTTTACGATATCCAAATAAGTCGTATCAACCGTAAATTCTTTAGGCGCAACAGAATTGCCGTAATTTACACCGGTTTCCTTATTGCCCGCTTTATCATCCATTGTAATATTGAAGGTATAATCGCCGTCATTATTATAGTGAATTGTTCCTGTGTGAGTGTCGCCATTATTGACCCAAGAAACGGAAGGACTTGGAATACTGCTTCCTGAAAGGGCAGAAGTTTGAGTAATGATTACTCTGTTTACATCAAAGTTATGCTCAACGATAGTAATCGTTGCCGTTCTGTTAGCCTTAAAGTACTTTTCATTCTGCGCCTCATTATTGTCATAAGAAACAGAAATAGTTGGCATAGTCTTATCAAGAATAAATCCATATGGAGCGACTGAATCCTTTGTATCTACATTTGCTTTATTTGTGGCTCTATCTGTATAAGCTACTGCAAATGAATATACACCGTCTTCTTTATAAGTAATTGTATATGTATATTCGTTTTCATCTCCGTTTCCGGTCTTGTCGACCTTTGTCTGCCCCTTATCAATAACCTTAGGCGCTTGTCCTTCGGAATTTTTAATAGTAAATTTAACATTTTCAGTGTTGAAGTTTCGTTCTTTTACTACAACAGTTGCAATACGATTTGCCTTGAAGTAATCCCCGGTATTTGACTGTGTGTCACTTGAATTATTATTATATGTTACGGTAATTGAAGGAGCGGTTTTATCAATACCAAAAACATAATAATCATAGCTCTTGTTGCCGGCACGGTCTGTAAGTTCTACAAGAAGGACCATATCATTGTAATTTCCGCTGACCGATATATTGTTTGTCATTTCGGTTACAAGATTGGTATCTTTTGTGCTTTCGTTAATAACCCAACCGGCAGCATTTTCATCAACGAAATTGCCTTCGTTATCAATCTGTACTGTTCTCACAGTAGTTTTAGACCCCTCAATAATTGTAAAGGATACTTCTCTTATGCCCGAATAACTGTCTGAAACTTTGACACCAAAGGTAATATCGGTGTTATAAAGCGGAACCTTATCATTTCCTATATTTTTAACATAATCCATTTTTTCATCAGCTTGTGCATTGCCTTTATAGGCATAGCCTGATGAATTGTTTTGTGTGCCTTGTGCATTGGGGATTTGAGTAAATTCTATAGATGATGTATTTGTGTGTTTATCGGCTGTTTCAATAATTGAGCCGTCAGGAGTTACAAAACCATTGTCATTAACATCGTTATCTGTAATAAATCGGCAAGATTTTGGAGAGTTATTAACATTATCTGTAGCGAAGGCATATATCTGTCCTTTGAAATCCTTTGGAACTACAAATGATAATTTATCATTCGTAGTAACCGTTTCGATTTCACTAAGATCAGGAATTTCCGAAATTTCATCACCATCCGATTTAACTGTATAGAGTTTTTGACTATCGGTATCTTCAAGATATACAGTTATAGATTTAACACCGGCAGATATTGCTTCGGACTCGTTTTGTATGTCTTTAGCAGTCACTGTAACCTCAACTGTATTCTTGAAATAAAATCCATAATCTATAGCGGTAACTGTTTCATACACCTTGTCAAACGAATGCCCATCTTTGTAATAACCGTCATCAGCTTTTGAAAATTCAAAGCCGATAATTTCAGGAGCTGTTTGATCAAAACAATATGTAACCGTCTTTGTTTCAGAAACATTGCCTGCTCTATCAACTACAGAAACAGAATATTCAAGTTCACCATTATTCCAATTTTCGATTAAAACATTGTTTACAGTTTTGTTCGCTGCATTCGTTGATATTACGATACTTTCCGGCGCTGTTTCTTCCTGATAATCTTCAAGTAAAACCTCTGTTCCGTTTACATCGATTTTAACCATTCCTATACCAGAATTATTGACGCCGTCTTTATCGCTGAGCTTAAAGTCAACAGAATAATCTTCTTTATAAATACCTTCAACAGATGTTTCGCTCGGAGTAATACTGTCAACTGTAGGTTGTGTGTTTTCAATCATAAAGTAGAACTCGGAATCATCAGGTATATTTCCCATATTTGAATTCGCTGTAGTTACCTTAATCGTATCACTATTGCCTGCAGCATCTTCAAGAATTACATTTGCGTAGCCGTTAAAGTTCCGGGGAAGTTCTTCGCCTTTAACAACAAACTGAATTGTCGTTTCATTTTTAGAAGCTTCACTTCCGATTTCATTTGCATCAAAAGTATATGTTACTCCATTAACATCAACGAATTCAAAAATCGCAGATACAATACCGGACGCGTTACTCTCATCGTTTGGCACATCTTTTGCATTTACTGTTATAACCAATCTTTCGTTAAAGAATCTGCCGAAGCTGAGCTTATTTAACAGATTCGCAAACCAACTTTCATTTTGCTGGTCAAATATAATTGCCTCACCGTCAATTAAAGTTGGTGTTGCAGCATCATAATTTGTTGCTGCTATTGTGAAGTAATCAGAACATTTACCTGAAGTATCTTTAACACGGAAGGTATGCTCTTTACAATCATCAAATTCAAAGATGTTGGTAATATTTGCATCTGTAAATTCTTGCCATTCACCGTCTACTTCATAATCGGCAATTGGGAAATTGTAGGTGCCATCTTCGTCTTGATATTCAACAATTTCCGAGATCACTTCAAATTTAACTGTTTCATTTGTCCATTTAGTTGAAGATAATTTGATTTCCGTTATTGACGGATTGCTCAGGTTGAGATTTGTTGCTCTAAATGTTGCTGAATAGATATTTGCAGGAACAGCATTATCTTGTACATAAATTATATGTTCGTTCCTGTCTGTAATTTCAAACTCATTTACGCTTGTCCAATCGTTTTCGTCAAGTTTATATGCGAACGCATTAAGCCCTGACTCTTCTTCAGGCTCTTCAGCTTTTACTGTGTAGCTTATTTGAGCCGTTGGGGTAGTAGCACTCGGTTCAACTGTAACAATCGGAGCATTTTCGTCAATATTCATTTTTAATACTTTTTCACTTTCGTTGCCTACAGCGTCTCTAACATAAAATGTATACTCTTCTGCTCCCTGAAGCGAA
>CANPYB010000098.1 GCA_947587605.1 Candidatus Gastranaerophilales bacterium | reverse complement strand
CATACCTTTGGGTAGGGCTTTTTTATTGTGTAAGGACAGGCGAGAACGAAGTGAGAAGCCTCGTTGCTATAGCTCTTTGCGAGCAATGTGAGCAAATAGAGATATAGTACCTACTTGGCTCTCGCTAATAAAAAAGCCATACCTTTGGGTAGGGCTTTTTTATTGTGTAAGGACAGGCAATGAACGAGCGACAGTCGCGATACAAAGCGAACCTCCGCAGCGAAGCGAGGAAGCGGGAGCCTGTATCCGCAGCGAAGCGGAGGTGTGAGAGCCGTAAGTCCATTTTATTATGTAAGGACAGGCAATGAACGAGCGTCAGTCTGATTTATTTTTCTCTCAGCTCGCGAAACAATGGCTGCATTAAGCATTTATCATATTCATTGGTTTGTTTTAAAACATTAATAAAATCTTTGTGTTTAGGATGATTTATTTCCCATACGGCTGTTTTTTTATATTCCTGCCCGAATTTTGTACCCCAATCATAGAATTGTGATATTGTTAGAAAAATATCTAACTCTTTTGCAAAATTAATCATATCGGGAATTTCTTTATAATTAAGCTCTGATATAACCATATTTATATTACATCTGGCAATTTTTTTATTTTTTTGCAGTTGTGACATATATTTAATGTTGTTTAAAACAACATTAAAATTTACTCCTCCCCGTATGATTTTTTTGTAAACATCTTCATTGATTGCAGGAAGCGAAACATATATTTCATTAATTCTGTCAGTAAGTCCGAGTGCTTTAATATTATTTTCATTAAATAAAAGACCATTGGTATTAATATCAAATTTTAATTTCGGATAGGTTTTAGAAAGTTTTTTAATAAGCATTCGGCTGTGAGCACTGAAAAATGCTTCACCTGCTCCCGATAAAGCAATCAATTCCGCGTTTTTCATTAACGGAACAAGTATTTCATTTATTTTTTTATTATATATTTCGTTTGTTTCTTTTGAATTTTTATAAACTTCATCTCTGCAGGTAATACATTGAAGATTGCATTCTTTATCATAAGCAAGAGTAATAAACTTGGGCAGGGGCGGAGTTTGTGTAAAATAATTATGTTCATTGATTTTACCAGAAATATAATCGGGTAATTTAGAACGGCATAATTCTTTATTACATAAAGAATAATCGTTATTTAAAATGCGTTTTCTCAGTTCTTTTGCAGAGGCTGAAAACCAAATATCTTCTAAGGAGTCTTCAAAAATATTGCCGATTTTTTTAAAGTTGACATAAGCGGGACAGCAGGTAAAAACATCACCGTCATTAGATATTTGAACAGATAAAAAAGGGATTTTGCAAATGTCTTTCATACTTTTTGCTCTGCGTTATTAACAGCGTCAAAAACGGTAGTTTTATTGATATGAGGCTGTTTGAATATGGGATTTTTAATAAATTCAATATATTCTTTATGCTCCGGATGAAATTCCTCTGCAATTGCAATAGAATCATATATATGTTTATTATATTCAAGTTTATTTAAAGTTACAAAACTTACATTCGCGTGATTTTCCTTAGCAAAATCAACCATAAGCGGCATTTCTTTGTAATTTAAAGAAGTAACAACAAAGTTTATAATTAGGTTAGAAATTTTATTGTTTTTTCTTAATTCACCAAGAAATTTAATATTATTGATAACTTTATCAAAGTTTCCGTCCAGAACTATTTTGTCGTATGTTTCTTTTGTCATAGCAGGCAGAGAAACAACAAAATATTCTACTCTGTCCCAAATACCGTATTCTTTGAGCCTTTTTTCGTTACATTCAATGCCGTTAGTGTATATATAAAATTTTAAATCGGGATAGATTTTAGAAATTCTTTGAGTAAGATTTTTAGCATAATTGCTTGCAAAAATTTCACCTGAAGCTGTTACATTAACTAATTTAGCATTTTTTAAAATCGGAACGATAATATCTTCAAAATGCTCCTCAAATTTGGAAACGTCATTTTTAAAATGGTGATCGCGGCAATAAATACATCTTGCATTGCAGACGGAATCGTAATTTAATTGGACTCTTGTCGGGTATGGAGCAGTTAAAGACGGAGTAATATCTTTATGAAATTCTTTAGGACAAATTGCGAAATTGCAATGATTAAAGTTTCGGTCTATGAATTGGCGTCTGAATTCTTGAGCTTTTTTTCCGTTCCATATCTCGTCAAAAGGCTGTTCAAATATGTTGCCGAAAGTGTAGCCGATAAAATATGCAGCACAGCAGCCGTAAACATTCCCGTCCCAGTCTATTTCAGCTACCGAAAAAGGAAAAGAACAACAACCGCTATCTTTTAACTCTTCAAACATCTTTATCCTCTTTTTTAAAACTACAATAAAAGTATATAATTGTAATAAAGATATGTCCAGATATTGTTTAGCCTGTCGTTAATGTGGTATCGGATTTTTTTGTATGTATACTTTTCGCGCTTGACGGTATCGAAAATCCGAATGTATTAAGTCCGTCGGGAGTCGAATTGTAAATAAATTCGCCGCCGTTTAGTTTCAAAATTGAATTTGATAAATAAAGTCCAAGCCCTGTGGATAGACAATCGGATGTTTGATTAAAAACTTTGTCTTTTTGAAATATGGAGCTTAATTCTTCTTTTGGCATGTATGTACCTTGATTTTTAACGAGAAAAATTAATTTATCAGCTTTTTTATAAAGTTCAATATAAACTTCGGAATGTTCTTTGCCGTGAATAACAGCATTCATAAGAATGTTAGATATGACTCTTTTTATGTGCATTTTATCTGCGTAAATATAAGCATTTTCTTCGGTCATATATCTTTTAAATGATTGAAAACGTGAATTAAGTATAAGTTTGTTATCATTAAAAATTTCGTCAAGAGTTTCATTCAAACAAAAAAACGTTAAATTAGCTGCGATTTTGGTATTATCAAATTTATAAAGCCAAAGTAAGTTAATAAGCATATTTAAAATATTATGATTGGAGTTTAATAAGTCGTTTAAAATTGATTTTTGATTATCGTCAAAATCTCCGAAAACACCGTTTAATAATAATTCAATGGCTCTGATATTAGCAATAACGGGATTTTTTAAATCATGCGTTATAGCGGCTATAATTTGATTATTGCTGTACTCAAAATCTTTTTTATTACCGAATAAATATTTAAGTATATTAGAAATGATATTGCGAGGCATTTTTTTAAACTCCGATTTAAAAATAATACAATCGGATAACGGATGCTATAAGCCGATTGGCTAATATATGAAAAATATAACTTAATATAATAGCAAATTTTTTTATTTTTATGTGATATTATGGAAGTGAAAACAAAAAGGATAATAGATGAAAATTTCTGCAATATCTTTTGGAAAAGTAATAGCGGTATCGGGTAAAGAAAAGAAAATAAAAAAAGTAAACAGAGTCATACAGCCGTATGCAACTAGCGGAAAAATAATGATAAAAGATGTAACCCGAAACTATATTAACGCTCGTTCTTCGGGCGTATTAGCAAGTGCGGCTCAGCAAGGTGACAGGGTAAATATATATATAACCGGAGAAGATGTAAAAAAAGTTAGAGATAACGATGAACAGTGGAATACGACAGAAAAAATACTTTCTAATTTATGCAAATATTACGATGTAAATAAAATGTCGGTTAGCGAAACGGCAAGAACAATAATAAAAGGTTAGGAGAACGGTATGATAAAAGAGATATTAAAAGAGTTTAAAGATTTTGCGGTAAAAGGCAACGTAATAGATATGGCAGTGGGTATAATAATCGGCGGAGCATTTTCTCCGATAGTAAACTCACTTGTAAAAGATATAATTATGCCTCCGATAGGTTATGTTTTGGGCAACGTAGATTTTTCTAATTTATATATTCCCGTAACGCATGCCGAACAGCATTATTCTTCTTTAGAAGAAGCACAGGCTGCGGGAGTTGTTACAATTAATTACGGACTATTTATTAATACTCTTATATCGTTTTTAATAGTGGCTTTTGCAGTATTTTTACTTGTTAAATTTATTAACAAATTAAAAATGGAAAAGAAAGAAGAAGCATGTGAAGCTGTTGAAGAAACAACAAAAGAATGTCCTTATTGCTGTTCAACAATAAACAAAAAAGCTAAAAAATGTCCGTTTTGCGGTTCCGAGCTAAGTTAATTGGAAATTTTTTATAATTTATTGTTTTAATATAGTTATGGATGATGAAAAATTAATAAAACTGAATATAAATCAAAACGATTGTGAAAATCAATCTAAAAAGAAAATGCCTAAAAACAGTTTTTTACATACAAATCCTATATTAAAAGAAATGTTTTTTAAAAATGTTATAAACAAAAAAAATAAATTCAGTTTTAAAGATTTATTTAAGTAATGTACAGAAAAAAATTTATTGAGGAATATCTAAAAAATAACTTTACTTTTGAAGAAGCAAGAAGTGAAGTTGATTATGCTCTTGATGCATTGTTCAATTATACATACAAAGATTATATGCTTGGAAAGAGTTTAGCGGATTGGCAGATAATTAAACTTGAAAAAGTAATAAATGATCGTATAAACACATCAAAACCGATACAGCAAATAATAGGGCAGGCTTATTTCTGCGGGAGAAAATTTTTTGTGAATGAATATACTTTAATTCCGCGTCCCGAAACGGAATTAGTGGTAAAAGAGGTATTAAAAATCTGCGAAGAAGAAAACGGTATAAAAAAAATTTTAGATATAGGGAGCGGAACAGGATGTATAGGAATAACTCTTGCTCTTGAAAATTCCGGTTTAGAAATAAAAGCTGTTGATATATGCTCTGAGGCTTTGGAAATCAGCAAGAAAAATGCGCTTATACACAATGTAAATAATAAAATAGAATTTATAAAATCAGATATATATCAAAATATAGACTCTAAATTTGATATTATAGTTTCAAATCCGCCGTATATACCGTTAAAAGATAAACCGTATCTTCAAAAAGAAGTAAGGGATTGGGAAAATCCGCAGGCACTTTATACTCAAGATGAATTTGGCATAGAATTTTATGAAAAGATATTAAAAAATGTAAGAGAATATATCTATGGCGCAGGTTATGTCGTTTTTGAAATAGGTCTTGGGCAGGCTGAAAGAGTAACAGAATTAATAAAATCCGCAGGCATGGCACTTCAAAGTATTGTAAAAGATATGAACTCAATAGAAAGAGTAGTTGTAGGAAAATTTATTAATAAAAATTGATTTTATAGTATAATAAATGCGTTGACAATAGGAATAAAGAAAGAGGTAGAGTATGGCAAAATTTGTATGCAGCGTATGCGGGTATACCGTAGAAGCGGAAACGGCACCTGAAAAATGTCCTATGTGCGGAGTAAGTGCTGATAAATTTAAAAGAGTAGATGACGCAAAAGGATTAACATGGGCAACAGAACATGTAATCGGAGTAGGTAAAGACGTGGATGCACAAGTGCTTCAAGGATTAAAAGACCACTTTATGGGCGAATGCACGGAAGTAGGAATGTACCTTGCAATGAGCAGACAAGCAGAACGCGAAGGATATCCGGAAGTAGCTGAAGCATATAAAAGATACGCATTTGAAGAAGCAGAACATGCCGCAAAATTTGCGGAACTTCTTGGCGAAGTAGTAACACCATCTACAAAGAAAAATCTTGAGATGAGAGCTGAAGCAGAAGCAGGCGCATGTGCCGCTAAAATGGAAATTGCAAAGAGAGCAAAAGAATTAGGCTATGACGCAATCCATGATACGGTTCACGAAATGGCAAAAGATGAAGCTCGTCACGGACAAGGTTTCCAAGGATTATTAAAAAGATTATTTTAATTATTAAGGGGGATAAGTTTTATCCCCCGATTTTTTAAAAATATATTGACTAAAAAATTTTAGCAAGTAATATAAATAATGCTAAGGGCGTTTAGCTCAGTTGCCC
>CANPYB010000097.1 GCA_947587605.1 Candidatus Gastranaerophilales bacterium | reverse complement strand
CTAATTAAATTGATAAAAGAGCTATTGCTCACCTGATGTGAGGCTGTACGGCTTTTAGCCTACACCCTCATCAGAATCTTGTCATCCCGATTTATTATTATATAAATTGCTCGCAAGTTCTCACGCTTCGTACAGCTCTACAAATTGGAAAAAGAGTTATGGCTTCCGCATTTGCACCATCTTTTGCATTTAACTTTCTAAATAGGACTTCCGACATTTTTAGACCTTTACAATATATTTAAATTTAGTATTATGTATATTAGGAGTTATATTGGTGGAAGTTTGATGAGAAAAAGAATACTAATTATTTTTGCTTTTTTAATACTCTTTGTTCAAACAGTCTTAGCCGGTCAAAATACTGCTCAGCCTTTACCGGCGAATAAAATCTATGAAAATAATGTAAATTCAATTCTTTTTGTAGAAACGCAAGAATCAAGCGGAAGCGGAATTATTTTAGATGATACGGGAACATTTGTTACCTGTTTTCATGTGATTGGAAATGCAGATAATATATCAGTAACAACAAAAGACGGCAATAAATATAAGGTAAGAGGCTTTAAATATCTAAATCCTGCCGATGATATAGCTATATTGACAATAAGTTCAAGAAAAAAATTTACTCCTGTTTCTATCAATCATAGCGGATACAAAGTGGGAGATAATATTTATACCATAGGTAATCCGCAGGAAATAAAATTCGTTTTTAATAATGGTATTATAAATAAGATAATCGAGGACGATATAATCCAATTTTCAGCACCTGCTTCACCCGGCTCAAGCGGAAGCGCATTGTTTGACAGCTCCGGTAATTTAATAGGAATGGTAACTTCGCAATATAATCCCTCTGTAGCACAAAATATAAACTTTGCTATTGCAAATTCTAAATTTTTACCCTACTTAAGTAAAAAAACTAAAGCGAATACTAAACATTTATCCTGGAGCGATTTTGTATCATCAAAATTATCAGAAAAAAATTTAAAAGAATTTATCGCATACGCTTTAAGTAAAGATGATTATGTAATGTTATTTAAATATTCAAAATCTCTTATTACTCCCGAGACAACACCTCTTGAAGATTATGCTTTTTACGGAACCATGGCTATAGCTGCTTATATGAGCGATTATGATAACAATAAATTTTTAATTGATGAAGCAATTAAATGGTATACTGCATCAATAAACTCAAAAGAAAATGAAGAAATTTCTCTTTTCGGATTAATTCAAGCATTAATGATGAAAAGAGATTTAGAAAAAATTAATGAATATGAAAAACAGTTAAAAAAGTATCATAAAAGTTATAAATTTTTAAAAAACTGCTATAAAAAAGTTGATAAATGTAACTATGCCGAAGATAAATTAGAATGCGGAAAAATAATACGGGATAAAATTTTAGATTATTTGTATTCTTTAGCTGCTGATATATACAGTAAAAAATAAAAAGACCTAAAAAGGTCTTTTTATTAAATGGTTGCGGAGACAGGATTTGAACCTATGACCTTCGGGTTATGAGCCCGACGAGCTACCAGACTGCTCCACTCCGCGATATTTAATCTTTTTTCAACAGAGTATTCTGCATTATTAAATTTTCATAATAAAGCAAATACACTTCACACTTAAATTATTAAATGCTGAATGTAAAAAATCAAGTATTTTAGTTTTTAATCAAACTCAAAAAACTTTTTTTCCGGAACATTTAATGTTTCACTTAAACTAAACAAAAGATTAATACTTATACCTCTTTTTGCAGTTTCTATCTTAGCTAAGTGTTCTCTTGATATATCAAGTTTGTCAGCAAGCTGATTTTGCGTTAAGTGTTTCATCTTTCTGTATTTAGCTATATTTTTACCGAATTTTTTTAATTTTTCAATATCTTTACTCATATTTATATTGTTAAATATAAGTCCTAATTTGTATGTAGCCACAATAGATACATTTTAGATTTATTTTATTTACATAATCGGTAAATAAAGTTAAAATGATTGCAGGAGAATAATCATGAAACAAATTATCTGGAACATATTTGTAACACTGCTGGTCATTACAGCTGTTATTGGTGATATAAAAATGGCATTAGCATTATAAATAAAAAATAGGAGCGTTATATAACGCTCCATTTATTATAATAAGTTATTATTTATTCTTTTTCTTCAATTATTTCTTCGGATGTTTTTTCTTCAACGATTTCAATATTTTCTTCTTCAACTATTTTTTCTTCATCGCTGTCAGAATCTTCGTCATCAAGCTGCTCGATTTCATCGTCTTTGTCGGTATCTTCCGAATTTTCCTCTGTTTCCGTTTCTTCTTCAGCTTCTTCCTCAGATTCTTCTTCGGTATCTTCAGAAACTTTTTCTTCTTCCTCTTGAAGTTTCTTTCTTATTTCTGCAAGTTCTTCCTCTGTTTTAGCTCTTACTATCGGGATATTTAACATAAGAGCAACGGCATCACCCTCATTTTTTAACCCGATTTCCAGTTCTTCTTTATCGATAACAACATATTTTGAGAAAACATCAATGAGTTCTTCTCTCATTTTATTCATAATCAGCGGGTCAAGTTTTGTTCTGTCATGCATTAAAATAACTTGAAGTCTGTTTGTAGCAGTTTCACTTGTATTTTCAGATTTTTCCAGTTGAAACAACTCTCTGATTTTATTATAAATATCGGAAAAAAGTGTTTTCATTTATTGCTCCTTTCCGTGTTTACCTAAATTTGAAAGGAATTTTTTTAATTTCCCGACAAAGTTTTTAGGTTCATCTATATCCAAGAAAGGAACATCCTCTCCGTTAATTCTTCTTGCGACATTGATATAAGCTCTGCCTGCAAGGGATTTTTCGTTATTAACAATCGGCTCGCCACGGTTTGTTGAAGTTATAATTCCGGTATCTTCGGGAATAACGCCTATTTTCCCGCAAGATAAGATATTTTCAACATCTTCAACACTCATCATATCGTTAGATTTAATCATATTAGGTCTTACACGGTTAATTAAGAGTTTATAACTTTCAATACCCTCTGCGGCTTCTAAAAGCCCGATTATTCTATCCGCGTCGCGGACTGCCGACATTTCAGGTGTTGTAACAACGATAGCTTCCGAAGCTCCTGCAATTGCGGTTTGAAATCCCTGTTCTATCCCTGCGGGGCAATCAACCAAAATGAAATCATAATCTTTTTTAAGTTTATCAGTTATTTTTTTAAGCTGTTCGGCACTAACCGAAGATTTATCTCTTGTCTGAGCAGCAGCCAGCAAACATAAATTAGGATTTTTCTTATCTTTTACCAATGCCTGCTTCAATTTACAGCGTTCTTCAACCACATCAACCAGAGTATAAACTATTCTGTTTTCAAGCCCGAGTAAAAGGTCTAAATTCCTCAAACCTATATCTGTATCAACAAGAACAACACTATGCCCGTTTTTTGCAAGTGCGGTTCCTATATTTGCACTGGTGGTAGTCTTTCCCACCCCGCCTTTTCCGGATGTTATAACTATAACTCTCCCTGCCATCTAATCCGCTCCTTAATCGTTTATCTTAAATACTACTATTTCGTTATTTATAATTCTTGCTTCTTCCGGTGTGAATGAATTTGTTTTTTCAATATATACCGTATTAAGTGAATCGGGGCGTCGTGAATAGCAATTTGCTATTCTCAACTGAATTGCATTCATTTTTAATGCTCTGACTCTTGCCTTTTGGTTTCCGCCCGAACCTGCATGAGCAATACCGCTTAGGACTCCCCACACAGTTATGTCGCCAAATGCGCTTATTTCGCACCCGGGGTGGCAATCACCTATTATTACTATATTCCCCTCATAATTTATAACCTGTCCCGACCTTATTGTTTGTTTAATATATTTTGTCGGGAATGATTCAAGTTCTATATCCTCTTTTGTGTATTCTTGTTCGGGAACAACTATATCATCCATTTCATGATTGTCTTCATAAATATCTTGCGGAGTTTCCATATTAAAAATGCTTGACTCTACGGGGTTAGAACCGAATATAACATCAAGTTCGTCGCGCATTTCTTCTTTCGGCTGTTCTTCTTGCGCTGTTTCATCTGAATTATTGTCATTTTGAACCTGTTGTTCATCTTGCGGTTGTTCGGATTTTTCCGATTGTTCTCGGTGTTCCTCTGCATAATCTTGTTGAACTTGGGCTTCATTTTCATTTTGTGCTTCCGTATTTACTGCCGTTTCAGGTTCAACTGCTTCCTGCTGTACTTGTTCTATATATTCATCGGCAGTTTTATACGGCTCTGCAGGAGTAACATCAGTTGTATTTTCGGATGAAACATTTGAAACAATAATGCCTAAAGACAAAGCAACACGTTCCGTTTCAACAGATTTTGTATCAACGCTTGCAAGAATTGAATTTATCCCGCCGATTAAAGATTTAATACTAAGCAATTGCGCTTGATTTAAGTCAACATTACCAAGTTTTAAGCAAATCTTTTTATTTCTGACTTCGGAATTATCAAGAATTGAGCTCAACCTAAAAATAATTTCAGCCGCGCTGTCAATATTTCCCAAATCAACTGTATACATACTATCATTTAAAAGCTGTTCCATAAATAAATATCCCGCCTCTCAATGTATAAATCACATACCCGTAATTCACATGAAAAGAATATATTAAATTGAGCATGATTTCAAACAAATTAATTATTTATGTATAGTTTTATATACAAAAAAACTTTACGTAAATTTACATATACTTTAAAAGGCAGATATAGCAAGGAATTAAAATTCAATTTTTTTAAGTTGAAACAGAAAAAATTGTCCTTAAATACTAAATAGGTAATAATAAAGTATATGATTAAGACAGGTAAGGAATATATGAAAAGAGAGAAGATTTTTTTATTGATTGCCTCGGTAATGTTATTGCAAAGCTCAATATGCTTTGCAAGAGATAATGCCCCTACGGGAATAGATGAAACAAAATTAAATAAAGGCATAACTACAGAGAAATCACAAAGTGTAAATAAACCCGAATTTGACACTGATGCATACGCAAGAGAATACAGAAAAGTAACAAAAGACGGTGCGGTTATGCAGGCAATGGAAATGATGAAAGGGTTAAACATTGCAAAGTATTCCTATAATGCTTTAATGGGGAATAACTTAACGGAAAAACCCGTGCATATTGAGTTTAGAAATCTTGCGGAAATCGACCAAAAATATGCCTCTTTTGAAGCATTGGGCTGGAAAAACGAAAAGAAAAACAGGTTATATATTTACATAAATGAGAAACACCGCAACGCACCGCCTGAAGCTATTGCCGCCTTATTATCCCATGAAGCATTGCACCAGGACACTTTATCTTCACTAAATGAAGAAACTTATGCTTGGACTATGGAGGCTTCTGTATGGATGAAGCTGGCAGAAAAAAATCCCTCGGTATTAAACAGCCCGTCAAGTTTAGTAACGAGAGAAAACATGTTAAAAAAGCTGTTTGAAAAAGGTGATTACACAAATAAATACATAAAAAGAGCAGTATTTTCAAATCCGGGATATAAGCTCCTGCCCACCCGTTCCCCGGGATTTGAAGATGAAGATTTATAATTGTAAACAAATGTAAACATTAAAAACCTTGAATTATCAAGGTTTTTTAATTTTGTATATACAAATTATGCAATTTTTATTTCAAATAAGTTTTTATATAAATGTAATCAGTTAATAAATAAATGAGAGGAATAAATAATGGCCAGAGTATTAATTTCGATGCCTGAAGAGTTTTTAAGCAGAATTGATGAAGTGGCAGAAGGGGAAAACAGAACACGCAGTGAATTGATACGAGAAGCATTAAGAACATATATTCATAAACAACGAGTTAAAGAAAATGCACTTGCAATAAAGAATGCAAGCATACTTGAAACTCTGCTGGATTAAAATAAAAGCACAATAATTAAGAGCGAACTACGGTTTTTGGGAAAGGTTTTGGGAAAAGAAAAAATGCTT
>CANPYB010000096.1 GCA_947587605.1 Candidatus Gastranaerophilales bacterium | reverse complement strand
GATACAATAATGGTTTCATATAACCCGACATCAAGGGCAAATCCTTTTAAACCACCGGTTATATCACCGAAAGAAGATAAATCGTATGAATTGTTAAATACAACAGGATTTGAAATAATTGAACCTCCGGCTGCATCAGAACCCGATGAAAACTTAACAATGCTGCTGCAAACACAAATATCGGGTATATTATATGATGAGGAAAGCCCGTCAGCCATTGTAAAATTAAACGGTAAAGACCAATTTGTAAAAGAGGGCGACGTAATATCGGGATATAAAGTACAAAGTATAACGAAAGATAAAGTCTTAATAAGCTATAAAAGCAACAGTTATGTGGCTTCGGTAGGACAATTGTTTACGAAAGGCGAATTGGAGAAAAAACCCGCCGTAGCAAATCTGGAAAATAAATTCGCAGGGAGATATAAGAATAATTAGAGGAGTTTAAATATATATTATGAAAAGAAGTTTAAAAAATATATCAAAACTAATGATTGTAGCAGGATGTGCAACGCTGCTCGCAGGCAGCATAACAGCGAATGCGGCTCCTCTTGTTTATGATATGTCGCAGCCGGCAGTGAGAACAGATTATTCATCACCCAATAAAATAAGATTAGAGGGTGACATTAATTTTAATGCAATGAATGATCAAAAAATAACATTAAGTTTAAGAGATACTGATGTACAGCAAGTATTAAGGATGTTTGCCGATAAAGCAGGCTTGAACATAGTATTTCATGAGTCAGCAAAGGGAACTGTTACATTAGATTTGGTTGATGTAAGTTTAGAAGATGCGTTTAAAATGGTTATGAAAATGACCAACTTAACGTATGTAATAAAAGATAAAACAATGCTTGTTGTATCAACAGCAAGTGCGGAAAAAGTTAATTTAACAAAAGATAATATAGCAATCTTGCCCGTAAAATATGCGGATGCCGCATATTTAGCGCATTTCTTAAATACGAACATATTTTCATTAAATGCCCCGGGATTGTCTTTTGGTCCTATAGTAACAACAAATTCAGACAGAAATGAATTATTAATATTCGGTACTGAAAACGATTATCAAATGGCAAAGAAAAAATTTGATAAAAAACCGATAATGACTACATACAGAGTAAATCATACAACACCTTTTGAAATGGCAAAAATGATATGTGAAACATTATTTGATATACCGGCATCAGGGGCATCATCAACATCGGGCGCCGGAGCAGGAACATATACATCCGAATTAAAAGCAGAAATTGAAATGGAAACAAGTTTATCGACACCCGGAGCCGGGAGTTTGGGCGGCGGTACAATGGCTTGTACAGTTAAGAGCGGTGTAACAACAGGAAATATATCATCATATCAAGCAAAACCGACATTATCCATATATGTTCAGCCCGAGTTAGGTACACTAACATTAGTAGGCGGAAGTGAACAACAGATACAAATGGTTAATGATTTTATACTTGAAAATGACAGAAAACAACCGCAGGCTTATTTGGAAATATCAATTATAGCATTGACCGAAAGCGGTTCAAAAGATTTTAATAATTCATGGAATTATACCGGAAAGCATTTGAATTTAGCATTTAATAATTCCGGGACATCAAGTGCTCTGGTTTGGCATGGACCCGGGGACAGTGCTGCAGTTCATTCTCTAAAACAGACAATATCTTATTTGATTGAAAACGAAAAAGGAAGAATGCTTGCTAATCCGAAAATAGTTTTAACAAACGGTAAAACATCAACAATTGATTTAACTCAAGATTATGTTGAATCAACAACTGTTCAAATATTGCAATCTTCAACCGTAGGACAAATGACATCAGCGTCAGTTCAAAAGACATACAATATTGCTGATGATAACGGTATAAAAGTTGAAATAACCCCGTTTATAAGTCCTGACGGTTATGTATCATTAACAATGAAACCAAAATATGCGTCAATATATAAAGAAATCGATGACGTTTATGAGGGAGAACCATATATTGCAGCAACACTTCTTCAAAGACATGATTTGGATTTGACAAATGTGAGAATTAAAGATGAAGAAACATTGCTTCTTGGCGGTATGATAACGGAAACAGAGCAAAATACCGTATCTAAAATACCTATTCTCGGAGATATACCTGTAGTTGGTGCATTATTTAGAAATCAGCATAAATCGATGAAAAAAGAAGAGTTATTAATTTTAATGACTCCGAGAATATTAAAAGACACTGAAGACGTGGCTGAACTTTAAGGTAAATGATAAATGACAAGTCAAATATTAGAAAAAATAAAACCAATTGTAGATTTTTCTTTAGTATCAAGATTTAATATAAGAGATATGGAAGTTCAATCATATATACCTGTACGTGCTGCAAAAGGTATTGTATATGTGATAACTTCTCAAACATCTATATCATCGGATGTAAAAGAAATGATAATCTCGGTAAGCGGATTTGATAAAGTAAGTACTAAAATAGTTTCGGAAGAAGATTTTAAATTACTGATAAGTTACGTAAAAACGAATTTACATATTGAAGAAAAATCAGTCATTTCACAGCCTGCACAAGAAGGTGTAGAGGATTATAATGAAATAAAATTAAATTATGATGACGATTATGAATCCGATGATATATCTGAGATTGGTGAAAATGACGGTGAATTTGACAATGATAATAAGGATAAATACCGTTCAAAAAAGATAGGCGAAGTTCTTGTTGAAATGGGCTTTGTAACTAAAGACCAAATTTTTAATGCACTTGTTGAATCAAAAAAAATGCACATTCCTTTAGGTACAATACTTGTCCAACAGGGTGTAATAACGCTGGAGGATTTAAGGACTGCATTATCGGCTCAATTAGGTTATGAAGTAGTAACACAAGAGCAGTTAAAAATAGATGATTCCGTATTATCAATGCTGCCCGAGGACTTTATAAAATTAAATAAAGTAATACCAATCAGCTATGATGACAAGGTATTAGTTGTTGGGATGGTAAATCCGAATGATAAAAAAGTAATAAATGATATTATCTTTTTAACGGGTTTAAAGCCGAGTATAATGGTAATAACTCATTATGAATTTACCGTTTGTGTTCAAAACTTGTTCAGTGAACAGAAAAAAGCAACAAATAAAATTATTAAAAAAATTGAAAAACAAGCACTGGCTTTTGATCAGGAAGAAACATTATTTGAACAGGCTCAAAAAGAATTAAAAGATGATTCAAGTATAGTAGTAAAATTTGTAAATAAAATGATATCTGACGGTATAGATATGAAAGCGAGTGATATTCATATAGAACCAAGACTTGACGGATATGTTGTCAGATACAGAAAAGACGGTATATTGCATGAAGTTTTAAGATTGCCGAGTAAATCGGAATCTGCAATATTAACACGATTAAAAGTAATATCAAAAATGAATATAGCGGAACACAGAAGACCGCAAGACGGTTCATTTTCAATTACCTACAAAGATTTGGATTATGATTTCAGAATTAACACACTGCCTGTCGGCGATGCCGAAAAAATGGTCATAAGAATTCTTGCCCCTGCAGTAACAATGTCAGCGGTAAAAGATGATTTAAACTTAAACGGAGCATCTCCGGAGGAAATGGCGTTAATAAAGAAAATGGAAAGCGTACCAAACGGAATAATCTTAACTACAGGTCCTACAGGTTCCGGTAAAACGACGACATTATATACTTTATTAAAAGCTATAAATGAAGAAAAAATAAATATAACAACAATAGAAGACCCTGTCGAAATCAGAATAGACGGGATAAACCAATCGCAGGTTAATCCAAAGGCAGGCGTTACATTCGCATCTTGTATGCGTTCAATATTAAGACAGGACCCTGATGTAATACTGGTCGGTGAAATTCGTGATATTGAGACATTGGAAACCGCAATATCTGCGGCATTAACAGGTCACCTTGTATTGTCAACACTGCACACGAACTCTGCAGCTTCAACCATAACAAGGTTAATAGATATGGGTGCAAAGGATTATCTTGTTTCCTCAACATTAATAGGAGTTGTAGCACAAAGACTTGTAAGAAGTTTGTGTCCGCATTGCAGATCTCAGTACTATCCTACAAGAGAAGAAGCTGAACTGGTAGTTACTGGCGGTGAAAAAGAAATAGAAAAATTCATGAAAACTCCGATATATAAGGCTAACGGTTGTGATAAATGTAATTTTGAAGGTTATGCAGGCCGTATCGGGGTATTTGAAATAATGCCCATAACAAAAGAAATAAAAAGATTGATAGCGCAAGGTGCGCATGATGTAGAAATTGAAGAAGTAGCAATCGGTGCGGGAATGAAAACATTGCACAACGCTTGCTTAAAACATATAGTAGACGGAAGAACAACAATAGAAGAGTTCGTTCGAGTTCTTGGACCGGTAAAGGAATAAGGATAAATTCTTAAATGGCAAAATACGAATATGAAGCACAAAAATGGAACGGTGACCCGGTAAAAGGTCATGTAGATGCCAAATCACAGGTTGAGGCTCGTGTTCGTGTACGAAATATGGGGTATAAGGTAATATCAGTCAAACCTGTATCAAATGCTTCTATAAATAAATCATTTAATTTGCAATCCTTATCACTGAAAGAAAAAATTGACTTTACACAAACCTTTTTAACATTAAATAAGGCAGGGCTTCCGATACTTGAAAGTCTTATATTTATTGAAAAAGACGCAGCCTCAAGGCAAGTCAGAATGCTTGCACAGGAAATCAAAAAACAAATAATTTCCGGATATACTTTGTCGGATACCATTGCGAAATATCCTAATTTATTCGGACAAGTATATATAGGTCTGGCAAAGGCAGGTGAAGATTCGGGTGAAATTGATAAAACCTTTGAAAGATTGATAGAACTGTTGAAAAAACAAGGTGATATAAAAGGAAAAGTAATATCAGCAGTAACATACCCTATATTTGTTGTATGTTTGGCAATAGTAGTAGTATTGGTAATGTTAATGTTTGTATTTCCCGCATTTAAAGATATGTTTGAACAGCAGGGTAAAGCATTACCGTTTGTAACTCAGTGTTGTATTAATATGGGAGAGTTCTTAAAAGATAAATGGATGGTCATCCCGCTGGGGTTAATAGCTATAGTAAGCTCTTTTATATATTTTATACGCTGGGAACCGTCAAGAAGAAAACTGGATGCATTTTTACTGACAATACCGCTAATTTCTGATTTGGTAAAAGCAGCAGCGTTTTCAAACTTTTTAACAGTGCTTCAAATTGCTTACGATGCAGGTATTCCGATTATAGAGTGTTTATATTTATCACGCTCGACCCTATCTAATTCAGTTATGCAGGACGCAATAAAATTATCAATAAAAAAGATGCAATCGGGAGCACATTTATCTGACTCACTAAAAGCATCTAACATTTTTCCTAAAATGATATTATTTATGGTCGCGACCGGTGAACAATCAGGAAGACTTGGAGAATTGATGACTCAAAGTGTACAGCATATAGATCAACAGTTAGATTTAATTATTGATACTATGGGTAAGTTAATAGAACCTATATTGTTAATATTTATCGGCGGAGTAGTTTGTTTCTTGGCATTATCATTATATTTGCCATTATTTCAGTCATATTCAAATGCATTATAGGAAAGGGACACAATAACAATGAGCAATGAACATGAAATAGAAGAAAACAGTTTTATAACAGGTATATGGTCAGAACGTGTATTGGTAATAACAAAAGATTACCAAATAAAAGGTAATGTGTTTATGCCAAAAACAGGAAGAAAAAACAGAGTTCTTTCAGATATATTAAACGGAGCAAAACGCTTTGTTGCAATAAAAAATTGTGAAGTAGTGCACAGAGAATTCCCCAACAGAAAAGCGGAAACTCATGACTTTTTGCAGTTGAACTTAAATTCAATAATATTATTAAGACCATTAAATGAAGAATAAAACTTGATTTTTAAATGTGTCTATGTAATTATAGGAAAGAAGTGAGGGCTATTAGCTCAGGTGGTTAGAGCGTACGCCTGATAAGCGTAAGGTCCCTGGTTCGAGTCCAGGATGGCCCACCA
>CANPYB010000095.1 GCA_947587605.1 Candidatus Gastranaerophilales bacterium | reverse complement strand
CTTCAAAAAACGTACCTATTACCCCCGGAACGGGAATAATAACCGATATTGAAGAAGCGAAAAAATCAGCTGAAAAGTTTGGCTACCCCGTTATTGTTAAGGCAACCGCAGGCGGCGGCGGGAAAGGTATGAGAGTCGCTAATAACGCTCAAGAGCTTGAACAAAACATCACTCTTTGCAGGCAGGAGGCTGAAAAGTTTTTCGGCAACCCCGATGTTTATATGGAAAAATATCTGGTTAATCCAAGACATATTGAAGTTCAGATTATCGCGGATAAATTCGGAAATGTTGTTCACTTAGGAGAAAGAGACTGCTCTATTCAAAGACGCCACCAAAAACTTGTTGAAGAAGCACCCTCACCCGCAGTTAGCGAGGAAGTTCGCAAAAAATTAGGTGAAGCAGCAGTTCGCGCAGCCCTTGCTGCTAAATATGAAGGCGTCGGTACAATTGAATTCTTACTTGATAAAGATAAAAACTTTTATTTTATGGAAATGAATACCAGATTACAGGTTGAACACGGCATTTCCGAGATGATTTCAAATATTGATATTGTAAGAGAACAAATAAATATAGCAGCGGGAAACCCGTTATCATTTAAGCAGGAAGACATTAAATTATATGGTCACGCAATAGAATGCAGAATTAATGCGGAAGATCCCGAAAGAAACTTTCTGCCTGCCCCCGGAGAAATCAACGGTTATATTCCGCCGGGCGGTTTCGGTGTCAGAGTTGATTCTCACGTTTATTCGGGGTACAAAATACCGCCGTATTACGATTCTTTAATCAGCAAAGTAATGTGCTGGGCTCCCACACGCGAAGAAGCAAGACGCAGAATGTACAGAGCGCTTAAAGAATATGTTATTACGGGAGTAAAAACCACTCTGCCTTTCTATCAGGATTTAATTGAAGATGAAGTATTTATAAGCGGTAACTTCGATACAGGATTTATGAATACTTATAAACAACAAAAAGACAATTAATTATGGAAGAAAACAGCATAAAGCCAAAAAAACAGCTTCTTAATTACATTAATGTATTTAGAGCTTTGGCGATTTTGCTTATTCTTGCAGGTCATACTCTGCAAATCGGTGATAAAGGAACTTTATTAAACAGACTTTCCGTTGAAATTTTTACGGGAGGTACTGCTCTTTTTATCTTTATTTCGGGATTTTTATTTCAGCATTTATCTTATAAATTTGAATACAAAAATTATATGGTAAAAAAATGGAAAAACGTAATTGTTCCGTATATGATAACGGCAATTCCGGGGATAATCTTATGTTTTACAATTCCGCAAATATATAAAAATCCGTTTGACGGTCTTAATTATTTCGCACAAATCGGTATATTTTTAACAACGGGCAGAGTCCACAATGTACCCGCCTGGTTTATCCCGATGATTGTTATATTTTTTATATTAAGTTATCTGCTTTTATACTTGGAAAAGAAAAATATTTTATACAAACTTCTTCCGATTTTAATTGCGGTTACCGTTTTAATTCCGCGCGGAGATATAGAACCCGAGTGGGTTAGCAATCTTGATTATTTGCATAAATATTTTGCTTACTTAAAATATGTTTTAAGCGGGTTTATTCATTTTACTTCAATGTATGTTTTAGGTATGTATTTATCTAAATACAAAGAAAAAATTGATATTTTATATGATAAACGTCTAATATTAATATTCTTAATGCTTGTAAGCACCGCTTCGGATATTTATTTTAACAATATAAACGGAACAATATCGAAAATTTTTTTAACATTAATTGTTTTAGGGTATTTAAAGCATTATGACGAACAAATTAAATCTTTTGAAAAAATCAATAATGCACTTGATGTAATAGCAAAATACAGTTTTGGTTTATTTTTTATCCACTGGTATTATTTCTTCGCATTTAATCAAATTTTTAACACTCCAAATGTAATAAAGGTTAATTCGTTATTTCAAACAGCAAGTGCCGCAGGCATTGCATTTTTACGTTATTTATTTGTATTTACGTTGAGCTTTTTAACTTTATTCTTAATGAAAAAAGGTCTGCAATTATTAAAAATCGAAAATACCAGAATGTTTACGGGTGTTTAATTAAATCATATCCGCAAAGATATTTTTTATCCGTTCAATGCACCCTGCTTGGCTTATATACCATTCACGGCAAGAAATACGCTCAACAACCGCACCTGTTCGCTCCATTAATGTCTGCTTTTGTATTTGAGTCTTATTGCATTTTACATTATCTTCCGCGCCGTCGCATTCAATTACAATAGTTTTACCGGCAGGACTCGTCAAAGTTAAATCTGCGCTTAATCCTGCCAATGTTTTACCTGCCGTCACGCTAAATCCCTCATCACGGAACGCTTTTGCAACTTCTTTTTCAAATGCGTTTTTGTATAAATTATCATCCGTATTAAATTCATCTTTTAACGAATTTCGTGCAATATATGCCTGTACAAATTCAATATAATCTTTTAATAGCCCCGCGGGAAGTGATTTAGGGTCTTTTGACAAAAATACGATTTGTTTTTTTCTTGCTCTTGTAATAGCTACGTTAAACAAATTCGGGATTTGCAAGAACGTTAAACTTTGATTGTAACTGTTATTTGCAACTGCCCAAGAAAGCATTATAATATCGCGTTCATCGCCTTGGAATGTATGCGCGGTACCTGTTTCTATTTTATGTTTTCTTATCATGCTTTCAGTGAAAACCTGCGCTATTGCTTTTTTAATTAATTCAACCTGTCCTCTGAACGGCGAAATTATACCGACCGTTACAGGTTCATGGTCAGGGTTAGTATTTCTTTCATCTTCTTGAATAATTTCTTGAAGCCTTTGCATTATAGCTTCAACCTCGGGCATATTGCGCGTTGCATCAAAATCTACTTTACCGTCAGGGACCTGCACCAATTCAAGAACATCATTACTGTTGCATTGCGACATTATTCTTATTCTGTCGCCGTAAAACTCTTTATTGCTGAAATCAATAATCGGAGCGTAGCTTCTGAAATGTTCATCAAGCAATACGGGTTTTGTTGAATAATAATTTGCCAAATCAAACATGGAGTTAGTTCTGAACCGCCACATAAGCTGATATTTATCGGGGATTTCATATTGGCTCATAAACGATTGTTCTTTTGATTTTTCCAAGAAAGATAAGTGCGGAAGCTGTTTATCATCGCCTACAATTACCGCTTTTTTACATCTGAATAAAATAGGCATACAGCTTGCTATATCACACTGCGAGGCTTCATCAATTATGGCTACATCAAACATTGCAGGCTTTAACGGCAATGAATTTGAAATTGCATAAGTTGTTACACACCAGCAGGGAAATGCCTCAAGCAATGGTTTAAAATCTTCATCCTCTAACAATCTGTTTTGAAGATTTTTCTTTCTCGATACAAGCGCTTTTGTATGTACAATCAATCTTTGACGTTTTACCTGATCGCGCAATAAACCTTTTAAAGAATTTCGTCTTTTCCCTTTTAATATATCAACCGCAAGGGTTTTTTGTTTTTTGCGCAGTTGTTTTATTTCATCTAAAATATTATGAATATTTCCTAATTTATAGATTTGAGTCTCGCATTTTCGCGCACACGCACTTAAACGGGCAATTATAAGTTCAAGTTTTAATCTTTCAAGATTTTCTTCATCGGGTTTAAAATTATTATTTTGAATAATTTTCTTTAATTGATGATTAGCATATTTTGTTGTCATATCGGCAAAAAAACCGCTTTTTTCAATATTTTTTTCAAGATTTTTTATTGCATTTTCTATTTCATCAATTTCAGAAATTGTATATTTTCCTGTTAAATATTCAAGCTCGCCGATTTGTTTTGATTTTTCATCACGTTCTTTTATTATACTTTGCCATTCTGTTTCAAGTTTTATTATTTCTTCGCAGGTGTTTTCTTTTTCTTTAATTGACATAACAAGTTTTTGCATGTCTTCCGTATCAACAAGAAGCGAGTTTTCAAAATTAGTATCCAAATCCACCTTATTGGATATCAAATCCTGCAAATCAAACGATAACTGCTTTTGATAATTAGCTCTGCCTGCTCTTAAAGCAAGATACGGCGCGCCAAAATCATTTAGTCTGTTAGCAACAACATCGGTTGCTTTATCCATTCTTGAAGCAACAAGTACCGTTTTACCGTTTGAAATTAAATGGCAGATTAAATTTACTATTGTTTGCGATTTACCAGTTCCCGGAGGTCCATATACCGCAAGTATTGAGTTATCTTCAAGATTTTTTATAACGTCTTCCTGCGAGTCGCTAAGTGCAAGTGGTGTTACCGCAACAAAATCTTTTAAATTATTTTCTTTTATGATTTTTGTTGCCATTTTACCTTTACCCATAAGGTATTCTTCATTTACAACATTTAATGCCGTTTCTCTTATAACACCTAATGGTTTTTCGGCTATCTGTGTAAGTTCATATAAAACTCCCGCAGTTACTAACGGCCTTTTTGTTAATATTATGGCACTTTTATTTGTTAATACGACCTTATCGGCTTTTAAATTTGTTTTAGGTTTTTCCGTTTCGCTTTCTTCTATTGCTTCCTGCATATTTTCATAATTAATCTGCTTTTCAGCGTAAAATTCTTCCGCAGGGTTCGTTTCCGATACATTATTTTCAAGTTCTTCATTTTCTTTTAATTCAAATTCCAAATCGGGAATTAATGATTTTAACGTAGTTAAAAATATGCTTAAATCTTCTTCTTTTAAAGGTAATTTCGGAACCACATCCAACAGTCCGTCAAGCATATTATCAATTTCATCTTCTTCGCCCGATAAATTCATTAAACTTGTAAGTGCGGCAGTATTTAAAGACAAACCCTCCTCTTGAAGTGAGCATTCTATACTCATTCCGACTCTTTCAAGTTTACAGCTGCAATATAAAAGCGGGGTTAAAAATTCATTTTTCCTTTTTGTTTTTGCGTTTTTACCGACTAAAAACAAATATCCGTATATTAAATATTTATCCTTTTGACTGTTTTCGCTTTGAAGCATTAATTCCGTTAAATATGAGTCAGAACCGTCCAGTTTTAAATTTTGAGGATATTGGGTGAAAACTTTTTCGTTATGCAGTAATGACGGATTTTCGCCGTTATTTTCGTCACTGCTTTCTAAAAATATCCATTTATTATCTTTATCCTGCTTCAAGTTTCTGAAAGTAGAGCTTTGAACTTCCTCTCTTACGCAGTCATGAAGATACAAACTCAAGCGTTTTATAAAACTGTTATTAAAAGCTGAATTAATCATTTTTGCGGCTTCTTGCAGCATAGTTTTCCCCTGTTAGTATAAATAATATGAAATTATAGCATTTTTAGGGGCAATATTCAAAAAAATTGCCATTATTCATCCAAAAAAACGATGTTTTTCAGATTTTAAATTTACCGTTTTCGTAAATAAGTTCATCATCAGCGTATATTTTACCGCCGTTTTTCATATTTTTTATTAAATCCCAGTGCAAGCCCGATACATTCTTGCCTCCCGTATCGGGGTATGAAGCTCCGACTGCCATGTGAATAGATCCGCCGATTTTTTCGTCAAATAAAATATTACCCGTGACATCCTGTATCATTTCATTTGTTCCGACGGCTATTTCGCCTACAAACCTTGAACCGTTATCCATATCGAGCATGTTATTTAAAAATTCTTCGCCTTTTTCGGCTTTTGTTTCAATTACTTTTCCGTTTTTCAGAGTTAACAATACCTTTTGAGCCTCGTTACCACGGTATATTTGGGGGAAATCAAAATATATTTGTCCCTCGGCGCTGTCTTCTACGGGAGAGGTATAAACCTCACCGTCGGGGAAATTGCATTCTCCCGCACAGCTTTTCCATATTCTGCCAGCTACATTAAAGGTAATATCTGTTTTTTCACCCGTTATATGAATTTTTGATTTTTTATTTAAATACTGCGCTATTTTTTCCTGTTTTTCACCGATTTCCCGCCATTTTTTAACAGGGTCATCTGTATGTAGCCAACAAGATTTTATTAAAAATTCGCTGTATTCATCAAGTGACATTTTTGCTTCCTGTGCTAATGCTTGCGTGGGAAAATCAGCTATAACCCATTTTAAAT
>CANPYB010000094.1 GCA_947587605.1 Candidatus Gastranaerophilales bacterium | reverse complement strand
TGCCCTATAACGCGCTTATGCAAAAATTCTTCCATATTAACCAGTTTTTGCATTTCGCTTTCAAGCAGTTTGTTTACAGCAATACCTGTCCATTTGCTTACTATTTCCGCTATATCGTCTTCATCTATTTCTTCTTTTAACAGAGTGTTTTTATGGTCTTTAGTGTTTTCACCCGCTTCTTTTAGTTGTTTTTCAAGTCCGATAAGTTTGCCGTATTTAAGCTCTGCGGCTTTTTGTAAGTCCATATTTCGCTCTGCTTCTTCTATTTGAATTTTAACTTTTTCTATTTCTTCTTTTATTGAAGCCTCGCCTTGGATTGAGCGTTTTTCCATTTCCCATTGGTTTTTTAATTTGTCGATTTTTTCATTTAAGTCTTTTAAAATATTTTCAATGTTTTGGATTTTTTCTGTATTTTCCGGGCTTTCTTCCTGCTTTAACGCTTCTCTTTCAATTTCTAACTGCATTTTTTGCCTTACGAGCATATCAAGTTCTTCGGGCATGGAGTCTATTTCAATTCTTAGCGAAGAAGCCGCTTCATCTACAAGGTCAATGGCTTTATCTGGAAGAAACCTGTCTGTTATGTATCTGTCTGATAATTTTGCCGCAGCCACCAGTGCGGAGTCTTTTATTCTTACCCCGTGGTGGACTTCATATCTTTGCTTTAAACCTCTTAAAATACTTATAGTATCTTCAATAGACGGTTCATCTACCATTACGGGCTGAAATCTTCTTTCTAGTGCGGGGTCTTTTTCTATATATTTTCTGTATTCGTTAATTGTTGTAGCTCCGATACATCTTAAAGTGCCTCTTGCCAGCATTGGTTTTAAAAGATTGCCTGCGTCGGTCGAACCTTCCGAAGCGCCTGCTCCTACTACTGTATGCAGTTCATCTATAAACATTATTATTTCGCCGTTTGAGTCCTCTACTTCTTTTAAAACGGCTTTTAATCGTTCTTCAAACTCGCCTCTGAACTTAGCACCTGCAATAAGAGCGCCTAAATCAAGCGAAATTAATTTTGTTTCTTTTAAATTTTCAGGTACGTCACCCCTTATTATTCTTTGTGCCAAGCCCTCAATTATTGCGGTTTTACCTACTCCCGGCTCGCCTATTAATACGGGGTTATTTTTTGTTTTACGATTTAATACCTGTATTACACGTCTTATCTCGTCATCTCTGCCGATAACAGGGTCTAATTTGCCTTTGCGGGCAAGCGCTGTTAAATCGGTTGAGTATTTTTCCAATGCTTTATATGAATCTTCTGCATTTTTGCAATCCACTTTTCTGTTTCCTCTTACTTTCTTCATTGCATTTAATATTGTGTCTTTTGTTATCCTGTTTGAAGCTAATATTTCTTGAATTTTAGAGCCTGTAAGCTCGCTCATTGCAATCAAAATATGCTCTATGCTTATAAAGGAATCCTTTAAAGTATCTGCTTCCTCTTGTGCGGTATCAAACAATTTATTTGTCATTTGAGATAAATACAATTGCTGATTAGGGTTTGTGGTCTGCACCTGCGGAAGCGATGATATTTCGCTTACAAGCTGATGTTTAAAGCGGTCATTATTAATTTTCAATTCTTCGCAAAAATCTTTTGCGGTTCCCTCCGTATCTTCTGCTATTGCAAGCATAATATGCACCGGCTCTAACTGCGAGTTATTATACCTGTACATTATCTGCTGCGCAGAGTAAATTATCTCCTTTGTGTAATCCGTTAATCTGTTAAAATCTATCATTTAAGAACACCTCTTTTCATAAGGTTTTTTTGTTTCCCTTATTTATAGTTTAATAGAGTTTTTTTAAAAATCAGAAAAAGTTTATAATTTTTTTATTATTTTAGAAATTAATAAATTTTTGGAATGCTGTTTTCCATTTCCGCTCTGGTATTATAACACGATAGGTGTAAAAATATGGAGTTATCTCTCCTTTTTCCTGCCTGTTACGACCAATTTTATTCAAATCACCTTTTGGATCCTCGTTAAAATCATAAACATCTGCAATATATAACTCTAAATCTCCGTTTTTATTTATATGCATATCTCTGATATCGGCATGCCCTACTGCATTATACCAATTACTACCTTTCAATCTAATGCTATCATTTATGGAAAATTTATTATTCAATGCGGTACCATATTTTTTTAATTTATTTAAAAATTCCTTATCATTTAAAAGATTTTTTCTTAAACTTTGGGATGATTTTGATTTTTCATCGATAAATATTCCTTTCATATTGTCAAGTTTATCAGTCCCAACTTGCTGAGGAATTTTTTTATTAAAGTATTCATGTAATACTTCTGGCATTTCTTTATAATTATTTAAAACTTGATGTACTCTTGCATAATCTGTATCTAAATAAGAATCTGTTTTGGACATATGCAAGTTTTCTACAGCCTCTTTACCCCCCCCCGAAGCAACTGTAAGATTTAATATTTTTCCTCATTGAACTTATATAAAAGGTTTTTATAAGTAGATTAGATTATTTATTTATTGTATAATTTTTATTAAAAATGCAGATTTGGAGAGATAATGAGAACTTACGTAAAAGAATATTTTTTTCTTGCATTGGGGGCATTAATTTATGCTTTTGCGATTGAGGGGTTTTTAATTCCCAGTCACATCATAGACGGCGGGGTTACGGGTGTTTCTATGATTATGAATACTCTTACTTCCAAGCCTTTAGGTGTTTTTATTGTCGGTATAAATATTCCGTTTATTCTGCTTGCGCTACAAAAACTCGGTAAAAGATTTGTATTTTCCACATTTTTTTCCATTCTTGTTTTTGCTTCGGGTGTAACGATATTTTCTCAATTATTTCATGGTCACTGTGTTATAGAAAATTTAGAGTTATTTTTAGTCGCAATATTCGGGGGATTGATTTTAGGTGCGGGAGTCGGGCTTATCATCAGAAACGGAGCTTCTGTTGACGGCACAGAAATTCTTGCTATATATGTCACAAAGAAAATCAGTTTTTCCGTCGGCGAAATAATAATGTTTATTAATTTGTTTATATTTACGGTTGCGGGGTTTGTTTATGACTGGCAGCATGCTTTATATTCAATCATCACTTATTTTATAGCGTATAAAACAATGGATGTCGTTATAGAGGGGCTTAATGAGTCTAAGTCTGTTTTTGTTATTACCGATTATTCAAATGAAATCGGCAAAGATATTATGGAAAAAATGGATGTAAGTGTTACTTATATTGACGCCCAGGGCGGATATTCGGGCATAAATAAAAGAATTGTTTACTGCGTAGTATCAAGACTTCAAATCCCGAAACTAAAGGAAATTACTAAAAATATTGACCCCAGAGCCTTTATTGCAATTGAAAATGTTTATGAGGTTGAGGGTACAAGAGTTAAAAAGAAAAAAATATAAATTTTGAAAAATAATTATTTTTGAGTTAAATTTTAATTTATGAGTGAGAAAACAGGAAAATAACATGCTAACAACAACATCAATGAAAACGCACGGATGCGGAGAAGTTACAAAAAATGATTTGGGAAAAGAAATAACAATAGCAGGCTGGGCAAGCGCTGTAAGAGATTTAGGCGGAATAATTTTTGTAGAAGTAAGAGATAAATCGGGAGTTTTCCAGCTTGTATCAGACCCGCAGAAAAATCCCGAAGTTTATGATGTTTTCCAAAAATTAAGAGATGAATATGTTATAAAAGCTACGGGCAAGGTTACAATAAGACCTGATGAAACGTATAATCCAAAACTTCCGACCGGTGAAATAGAAATATATCCTACATCAATTGAAATTCTTTCAACCTCGGCGGTTTTACCGTTCCCGTTAAATGCTGAAGATGTTAATGAAGATACCAGATTAAAGTATCGTTATTTGGATTTAAGACAGGAAAAAGTTTTAAACTGTTTAAAAATGCGTCATGAAATAGTTAAGACTATCAGAAACTATTTAAACGAGCATAATTTTTTAGAGGTTGAAACTCCTATATTAATAAAAACAACACCCGAGGGCGCAAGAGATTATCTTGTTCCGAGCCGTGTTCAGCCCGGGAAATTTTACGCACTTCCTCAATCTCCGCAAATTTTCAAACAATTGTTAATGGTAGGCGGGATTGAAAGATATTATCAAATAGCTAAATGTTTCCGTGATGAAGACTTGAGAGCTGACAGACAGCCCGAATTTACTCAAGTTGATATGGAAATGTCTTTTGTTAATCAGCGCGACATTATGAATATGGTAGAGGGGCTTTTAAGAGAAGTATTTAAACTTGTTAATTATGATATTCCCGAGAAATTGCCCGTTATTACTTATAAAGAGGCTATGGATAAGTACGGAAGCGACAGACCCGATTTAAGATTTGGTTTAGAGCTCTTTGATATCGGCGATATTTTAATGAATTCAAATTTTGAAATAATTAAAGACACTTTAAAACAAGGCGGTATTGTAAGAGCAATTAAAATCCCGGGTATTGCTAATTATTCAAGAAAAGAAATAGATGACTTAACTAAACTTGCAATATCATTTGGTGCTAAAGCTCTTGCTAATATTATATATATGGAAGACGGCAGTGCTAAATCTCCCGTACTTAAATTTTTAACGGAAGAACAAGCTCAGCAAATTAAAGAAAGAGCAAACGCTCAAGCAGGTGATGTTGTGTTCTTCGTTGCTGACAAACCCAAAGTTACTTATGATGTTATGGGCAGATTTAGATTGTACTTCGGAGATAAATTAGGGTTAATCGACCCTAATGCGCATTCTCTATTGTGGGTTGTTGATTTCCCGATGTTTGAATATTCCGAAGAAGATAACAGATACGTATCGGTTCATCACCCGTTTACAATGCCTAACTTAGAAGATATTGATAAAATGGAAACAGACCCCGCAAATTGCCGTTCTATTGCTTATGATATTGTATATAACGGTAATGAATTGGGCGGAGGCTCCGTTCGTATTCATTCATCCGAAATTCAACAGAGAGTATTTAAAGCGCTCGGCTTAAGCGATGAAGAAACGCAGGAAAAATTCGGATTTATGATAAATGCGTTCCGTTACGGTACTCCTCCTCACGCAGGTTTGGCGCTAGGATTAGACAGAGTCGTTGCACTTCTTTGTAAAACAAATTCAATCAGAGATGTTATTGCATTTCCAAAGAACTCGGGTGCTAAATGTTTAATGACCGACGCGCCCGCAAGAGCTACGGAAGAACAAATGCGCGAACTCCACTTAAGACTTACAACCAAAATAAACTAAACTATAAAAGGTAATGGAAGACGAATTAATTAAAAAAATCTGGGATGATACCCTTGTTATACTAAAGGATACCCTGCTTTCAACAACTTATGAAACATGGGTTGTTCCTTTAGTTGCGCATTCGTTTGAAGATAACTGTTTCTGCACGCTTACGGGGCAAAATCTTGCCGTTGCTATTTTGCAGAAAAATAATAAAGAAATTTCAAAGGCGCTTTCTAAGGTCTGCGGAAAAGATGTTTATTTTAAAGTCGTTTATGATGAACAGTTACACAGGCAATTGGAAAAAGAAAAACAGAAAAATAAAAAAGAAGAACAAAAAGAGTTTATAAAAAATCTTGAAAACAGAATTACAGCTTCGCGTTATGACGGGTTAAAGCAAATGCGCTCTGATTGTAATCTGAATTTAAAATATAAATTTGATAACTTTGTTGTGGGGGCTAATAATAAATTTGCTCACGCAGTTGCGCTTGCCGTTGCTAAGGACCCGGGGAAACAGTATAATCCTTTATTTATATACGGCGGTTCGGGACTTGGAAAAACCCATTTATTGCAGGCTATCGGGCATGATATTTTATTTAATAAGCCGAAATTAAAAGTAAAATATGTTAAAGCGGAAGAATTTATAAATGATTTAGTTAATGCTCTTGCCCGCGGAATGGATAAAGCAAGCGGTAAAAATAATAAAAAAATGAATGAATTTCGTGATAAATACAGAACTGTTGACGTTTTGCTTGTTGATGATATTCAACTGATAGAGGGTAAAGTAAGAACAGAGGAAGAAATGTTTAATACATTTGAAACACTGCATAATGCGGGAAAACAAATAGTATTTACCTCTGACCGCGCGCCGGATAAATTTGAAAACTCGCCGGATAGGCTCAAAACTCGTTTTCAAATGGGATTGCTTGCCGATATTCAAGTGCCCGATATTGAAACAAGAATGGCAATATTAACAAAACTTGCCTCGGA
>CANPYB010000093.1 GCA_947587605.1 Candidatus Gastranaerophilales bacterium | reverse complement strand
TGCATCGGCAAGCATTTTCTTAGCAGGTTCAATACCTTTATTCGGGTCTTTATCATTTAAGTCAAGTACGGTTTCAGTTGTAGGTGCAAGTCCTAATTGTTCGGAGGCTTCTTTTATAACTTCGCTGTCAGGCTCGCATGGGGTCTTTCCAAAGTAGCCGAGAACCATTTTTCCGTATCCCTCGGTTATTTTCTTCCAAGGTCCGAACATTACATTTGCATATGCCTGTTGGAAATAGAATTGAGAAACCGGAGTAACCGATGTAGCAAATCCGCCCTTTTCAACAACTTCTTTCATTGCCGCAACAACTTCGGGAAATCTGTCCATTGTTCCGTTATCTCTCATCATCTGAGTATTAGCGGTTAAAGCTCCGCCCGGCAGAGGCGAAGATATAATAACCGGATTTACTGCCAATGCTTCAGGCGGTAAGAAGTAGTCTTTCATACATTCTTTAAAGATTTCTTCAGTTTCCAATATTTTTTCAATATCAACACCGAGGTCATAATCCGTACCTTTTAAAGCGTGCCACATAGAAACGATATCAGGCTGTGCAGTACCGCCCGATACAGGTTTCATAGAAAGGTCAATACCATCCGCACCGCCGTCTAATGCAGCTCTGTATGCCAATAAGCCTGTTCCTGCCGTTTCGTGTGAATGAAATCTTATATGAGCATTTTCACCCAAGATTTCTCTTGTTCTTTTAACAGTTTCATATACTTTTTGAGGTGCTGAAGTACCCGACGCATCTTTAAATGCTAAAGAAGTGAACGGTATTCCCGCATCTAATATTGAACGAAGCACTCTTTCATAGAATGCCACATCATGAGCGCCCGTGCAGCCTATCGGTAATTCCATCATTGTTATTGTAACTTCATGGTTTAATCCGTTATCAACAATACATTGTCCCGAATATATAAGGTTATTAACGTCATTTAAAGCGTCAAAGTTTCTGATTGTTGTCATACCGTGTTTTTTAAACATTTTTGCGTGAAGATTAATTATATCGCGGGGTTGAGAATCAAGTCCCACTACATTTACGCCTCTTGCAAGAGTCTGCAAATTAATATCTGGACCTACTGTTTTTCTGATTGTATCCATCATATCAAATGCATTTTCATTGCAATAAAATATAGGTGATTGAAATCTTGCGCCGCCGCCGACTTCAAAGTGTTTTAATCCTGCCGCAACTGCCGCTTCAAGAGCAGGCAAAAAATCTTTTGTGAATACTCTTGCACCGTATACGGATTGAAATCCGTCGCGGAATGACGTATCCATAACTTTAATTTGTTTTTTTGTCATTTTCTTTACCCTCTTATATCTGATATTTATTATTTTCTGTATTTTGCTGCTGCAATTGCTATTGCAAGCTCTACATCGTTATTTGCGGTTTTAGTTGTAACCGCAGCCGTTTGCTGCGCCTTTTCGGGGAATATTTTATTCAAATATCCGATAACATTTCCCATTATGCTTACCGCCATCCACAAAATAACAAGAAACGAGAATACCGTTCCCATGCCTGTGC
Source organism: Candidatus Gastranaerophilales bacterium (assembly GCA_947587605.1). Classification (GTDB taxonomy): domain Bacteria; phylum Cyanobacteriota; class Vampirovibrionia; order Gastranaerophilales; family Gastranaerophilaceae; genus Avigastranaerophilus. The sequence continues at coordinate 4,752 of CANPYB010000093.1, read as the reverse complement.
CCATTAATGTTAAACCTTCAGTTAACATAGTAAATCTCCTGTTATTATCTTACATTCTTCATTATTTTCATTTAAAGCAATTAACAATCCGTCATTATCTATTGATTTAGCAAAATATTGTTTTTTTTCTCCGTTTTCGCTTATTAAAATATTTTTACCGAGAAAGTCACATTTTGATATATAAAAATCTCGAATACAACTAAACCCTAAAGATACAAATTCATCATAACTCTCATAAAAGTTGTCGATTAATTTTTTCAAAATGGTATCACTGTTGTAATTTTTACCCGTAACAGCGGAAATTGAAGTTGCTTTTTGATCAATTGTGTCCAAAGTTTCCTGTTTCATATTTACGTTTAAGCCTAAACCTAAAATAACGGCTTCAATTTTATTATTAGTAGTACAGGCTTCCGCTAAAATACCCGATATTTTCGCTCCGTTTACCAAAATATCATTAGGCCATTTTATACGTGCATTTACGGAAAATTCAGAATTTAAGAACCTGCAAACAACAACTGATAAATACTGAGTTAAGTTTGCAAAAGGATAATTATCCGAACTTTTTGGTTTTAATACCAAGGACATATAAATATTATCCGACTCATCACAAACCCATTTTCTGTTATATCTTCCCCTGCCTGATGTTTGCTTCGCGGTATATACAACCGCTCCGTCATCCAGACATGATATATTTTCCAGCGCCCAGCTGTTGGTTGACGGTGTTTCATCCAGTGTTATTATTGTATATTTCGACATGTTAAGGTTAACCATAATCAAATATATACTAACACAAACATAAATTATATTTTATTTAAAAACGGCATTAATTTTTCAAACATAAATTTCATAAGCAGTTTATTTCTTATAAGCAAACGCTTGGAAATACATTCCACTCCATAACTTTTTGCGATTTGTTCTATATTATACATGGCAGAAATTATAACAATATTTATACTTTTATACTCATTAATCTCTCTGATATTTTCAATGAGCCATTCACCCGCAAGTTTTGGTTCGTATGAGGTTTCCATTTGTAAATCCGTTATTATTAAGACAAAAGGATCATCAATATTATGTTTTATAATGTCTAATGCTTCAAATGCGCTTGACGCAGTAGTAACTTCAAACAAATTTCCGTATAATTCTTCAATCAGTTCCTTGTGGAATAAAAGCCAGGAGCTTGTATCATCCGTTATTAAAATCTTTTTTTTCATAAGTATATTATACATAAGTTTAACTTTTTATCAAAAAATCAATATATAGAGCATTAATTTTTGCCTTAAATCTTATCATAATTAAAATAAATGTTGGAAGAAATATGAATATTAAAACTTATATTAATGAAATAAAAAACAGAATAAATAAAATTAATAACTATGTATCTGACCCGATAAATCACAAAGACATAAATAATCCGTTTGCGTCAACACTGCCTAAAACTTATGTATGGATAGAAAATGATAAATACGGCGATTAATCTCCAAATGAGGTTAATATCTCTTTTATCGGAGTATTTTTCTTAACTAATGTCATTACTTCTGCAATTTTATCTGTGTCAACGGTATTTTCTGTTTTACAGATATTTAAAAGTTTCACTATATCACCTGCACTGCATTCGGATTTGTAATTATCATTAACCCCGATTGTCCAAATCATATCACTTAAATCTTGATTATAATTGCCGTTACTGTCTTGGCAAAGCTGTAAAATACTGATTGTCTCTTTTAAAGAAACATTTAATTCATTTAATCCGTAACAAATGCTGTCAGCAGAGTCATACCCATTCTCATTCCCACCTTTTGCGACTTGAAGCAATTTTGCCGCATATTCCATAAATTCTTCTTCTGTCAAATCATTTGTTTCATTAAAGAACATTGTATCAATCATATCAACTGCATCTTCATTTAACACATTATCGTCAGTCATGCACATTTTAACCAATTGAACAAGATTATCTTTATTTTTAAAATATTGAGAAGCGGAAATTACAAAATCATAAGCGTTATAAACATTTGCTTTTGATGAGGCTAAATCTTTTAAAATCGGCAGCAGTTCACAAATTTGTTTTTCACCGAGTACAGCTTGTGTTAGACCTATTGCGGTATCAACATCATTAGAGTTATATTTCCCGTCTTGATTTATTCTGCATTTATCCAGTATTTTCAAAATATCTTCACTAACGGCACCTGCTTTTTTCAATTCGGCTATTTTATATAATTTATTTCTGTTTACTTTTCCGCCGCCAATAATGCAAGAATCAAGCAAATTCAACAGTTCATCGTTTACAATTCCTGATTTTTTTAAATGCAAAACTGCCATAGCATACTGATAAGGAATAATCCCATTTTCATCTTTGTATTTTTTTATAAAGTCAAACAAAATACGACGTTCTTTAGCTTTAACGGAATTTTCATACTGTTGATGTTTTTCCTGCGCCGTCGGCTTTTTCAATATATCATAAGGGTCAAATTGTTGTGAATAAATTACTTGGTTTTTACGTTTGATAAAAAATCCTTTGTCTGAGTATTCATATTCCACATCAAGATTATATACGGGGCTTTTTACCTCTTTTTGCTCATTATCGGCGAATAAATGTATTGCACCTTGAGCTGCAATTACTGATTTAACAGATTGTTCGGGAAGTATAAATTTTTCTGTTTTTACACCTTTAGCATCAACAGCGGGCACAAGCAGCATATCAGTTATACGGATAATATCTTCAAGTGATACATCATTTTCAGAAAGTCTTGTCGCAAAATTCATTATTTGCTTAGGATTTTCAACTTGTTCCAACAGTTTTTCAAATGATATTGTATCAAACCTTAAGTTTCTTATTTCTTCTTGAACATTACGTCTGACTATATCAGCACTATATTTGGAATTAACAAACCCAATATGAAGATTTTGATTATTGGCATTAATATCATCCTGTTGTTTTAATTCTTTGCTTATTTCGTCTATTCGTTCATCAATTGGTTTTATTTCTTCATCCGATACATTTTCAATAAGTGCCGCTGATTTTAAATCTTTTAATAATTTAATTTCTTGTTCTAATAATGTAGGCGCATTAGCAAAATCACTTGACTTATATTTAGCCTTAAATTGTTCATATTTTGCTTTTAATTTTGAATATTGACCGGACACTCCATTTTGAGTTAAATTTACCGCTTTAGCCGAAATTTGATTAACTGATAAATCCGCCATATAATACCTTTCACATTATTTTTTTATATACTACGGACAAAAAAACAAAACATATTATAAAATTTACTAATGATTTTATGAAATTTACATTTTTTAATAATGGCAATTGTGAAGTTTTGTAAATCATTTTCCATTTTTTGTAAATCTGAAATATTCATGCTTCTTTTTTAACTCGGATGTAAATCGGAAAATAAAGGTAAAAGAAATGTTAAAAAACGAACAAAAAGTAACTATTGAGTGGATTAAAGGACAAAACAATTTAGGGCATGACGAAGTAATATCAAAATCATCCATGACTAATCCGATAAATGCAGAATACTCAAACAACGATAAATTAGCATTAATGGTCTCAAGAATATTACATGAAGAATTCCCAAAATTAAAGAATAATTCATTATTATACGATTTAGTAATGTATTCCATTATGGAAAAGATGAAGACTATACAAAGTATGGAAAATGTTTTATCATATATAAAGGAGTCCAATGCAAAAAGTGTTCAAGATGTATCGTTTAAAAATGGAGAAGTTTGCATAAAATGTTCAATCTAAAAAACTTTAAATTAGTAAAAGAAATGAAAAACGTGAAGCCTAAAAGTCAATGGCTTAATTTTTCAAACAGCAAAAATGCACAAACAAAAGATGCACTTCTTGACTCTATCATTGAAGAAAATAAATTTGTTGAAGAAGATATGAAACTTCGCTCCATGGTAGAAGAAATGCTTGTTAAAGAGTTCTCAGAAAAAATAAAAGATATGAAATCATACGATTACCTTGTAGATAAAGTAGTTAATAAACTTAAGAAAAAACAAATAGATTCAGCGGAGCCTGTTGAAGAAATTTAATCAAGGCTATTAGTCCCTAAGGTAATGAAAAACTATTCATTTTCGTGCAGACTGTTTACGAAAAGAAAGTAAACTGCATAGGAGATGAACATGAAATATTTAATTAAAAAGCCCGATACATTTTTAAATACATTAAATGAGGATATTAATTCCATACTTCAAAGAAGTTTTGATAACCTGTTTCCCGAATATATTTTTCATCAGGAATTAAACGGAATGGCAATGCCCGTAGACGTAAAAGAATATGACGATTATTACTGCGTAAAAGTAGAGCTTCCGGGGATTGAAAAAGAAGATATCAATATTGATATAAATAAATCCTACGTAAAAATAGAAGCCAATAAAGAAATAGAAAAAGAACAAGAAGATAAAAAACATAAATATCATAAATCGGAATTCAGATACGGCAACTATTCAAGAACAATATATTTCCCTTATGAAGTTGATGTTGAAAAATCAACGGCAGAATTAAAAAAAGGAATACTTGATTTACATTTACCCAAATTAGAAACGGAAGATAAAAAGACAAAAAAACTTGAAATAAAAGATTAACAAGTTATGACCGTAATAATAGGAATAAAACTTCCGAATAAAGAGGATAATGCAGTTGAACTGCAAAAAATACTGACAGAGTTCAACTGCATTATAAAATTGCGAATAGGGATAAACAACTCATCAATATTTTGTTCAAGCACAGGAATAATA
>CANPYB010000092.1 GCA_947587605.1 Candidatus Gastranaerophilales bacterium | reverse complement strand
CTTAATCTTCTTCTTCGCTTCAAAAGCCTTTTGGCTTTTTGCGCTCCGACCGATTTGCGCCTCTTCGGGCTCGTTCGGCTGTCTTGGTTTTTACTCCCTCTCGGGGCTGTCACTCCTACGCTCCACTGTCGTCGTTTCGCCCCTCACATATTCGAGCTTTGCTCTACGTAAAAACCGCTTCGCCTCAACTCCGCCCTACGGAAAATCAGCCTTGTCTTTGTTTGTGTTTCGGGTTTTCACAAATTATTGCTACTCTGCCCTTTCTTTTTATTACTTTGCATTTGTCGCAAAGCGGTTTTACTGATGCTCTGACTTTCATTTTATTTTCCTTTTCCTTATATCATTCCTTTTTTATCGAGAGGGTTTTTAGTTTTTTCTTTTTTTTTCCCCCCCCCGGTGTAAGCCCGCCTGCACGGTGTGGTTATTTTAACCTGTATGTAATTCTGCCTCTTGTTAAATCGTAGGGAGTCATCTCTACTTTCACTTTATCTCCGGGTAATATCTTAATAAAATTCTTCCTTATTTTTCCCGATATATGTGCCAATATTTCGTGTCCGTTTTCTAATCCTACCCGAAACATTGCATTCGGCAGTGATTCTATTATTGTTCCCTCGAATTCTATTACGTCTTTTGACATTTTTTCCTCTTTTTTGTGTCAATAAATATATCCTACATGTTAAATTTTTCAAATCAAGCCTTTTTTTCTTGCATGACTACTTTTTTTAACCGATTTTATTTTTATATTTATTAATTGTTTTTTTAAAATTACAAAATATACAACAAAATTGCGACTCTCTAAAATACTTATTTAGATTATTTATTCACCGTTTTGTAAATTTTTCTTAACATGTTAAAAGTTTTTTATTTTTTATTAAACAATTACCATTATCTTTAAGACCATACATGTTAATATATATTTTATGAAAAAGTTTTTTAAAATTTCAATAATATTTTTTATTAATATTTTAATTTTATCCGCTGTTATTTTTATTTCGGATTTATTAGTTTACAGGCATTATAAAAACATTTATTATGATATACGCCCGAAAACCTCACAAATATCAAATTTTACATACAAGCATTTTATTCCGAGCTATATTTACGATTTAAGCGGATTTTTTAAAGAAAAGGACGATATTTATTATTGGGGCAGAAAACCCGACGGGCTTCAATATTGCAAAGGGAAAAAAGACTGCCGTCCCATTGTTTTATTCGGAGGCTCTTACGCTTACGGTCAATATTTAAAATACAATCAAACATTCAGTTACAAGCTGGCGCATAAGCTGAAACGTCCTGTCCATAACAGGGGAATAGTTGGCGGGAGCTGGCATTTAATGTATTTTCAAACTAATGATGAAAAAGGCAGAGATTTTTATAAAGATATTCCGGCCTCTGATACGGTTATTTATATTATGATTAATGACCATTTCAGACGTATTTTTTTAAATTATTTTGACGTAACTGACAATTCTATATATCCTCACTACACTTTTAAAAAAGATAAATTTGTTATGGATAATTATAACAATCTGCCCGTAACTTTTTTCAATTCGCTATACACTGTCAAACATTTTAATCATATTTATGCGGATAATTATATAAAAAACTTCAACAATAACAAAAAGTTAACAGATACAGCTCTTAAATATTTTCTTTTATCAAGAGAGGCTATGGAAAAACATTGGGGCAGAAAAATCAAATTTATTGTTATTGTTTATGATGACTGGCATTTAAACCATACAGATGTTTTCATTGACAAATTAAAAGAAAATAATTTTATTGTTTTAAAAGTAAGTGATTATATTAAAGCCGACTTAAATTCACCCGAATATAAAATGCAGGACAATATGCATCCGACGGAAAAGGCTTGGGATGAATTAATTCCTTTTATTACACCAATTTTGAAAGAAGAAAAATGAAAAAATTTTACAAAATTTTTTTAATATTTTTTATAAATATTTTAGTTTTTATATTTTTAATCCTTATCAGTGATTTTACAACATTCTTTTTATATTCAAAAATTTATGAAAAAGATGTAGTTGCAAGAAATAAAGAAAGTAATCATTTTGGTTATTATTCACAATTTCCCGTATACATATTTGATTTAAACAATTTTTACAAAGGGAAGGGCAATACATATATAGGAAGAGAACCCGACGGGTTAGAATACAAAAACAAAGTACCGATAATTGTTTTTGGTTGTTCTTATGCTTACGGATTATATCTTAACAATAATCAAACTTTCAGTTACAAACTGGCACATATACTCAAAAGACCGGTTTATAACCGAGCATTACCGGGTGCCGGTATTCAACAAATGTACTATCAAACTAAGGATAATGGAAGCAGGGAATTTTTTAAAACCATACCTTATTCTGATACCGTTATTTATATTATGCTTGATGACCATTATAAAAGAATGTTCAAAAATTATGCTTTTGTTTCATTACCATATATGATTCATACATATTCATACAAGAACGGTAAATTCATTTCAAACAATAATGAGTTTATTAATTTTTTAAAATCAAGTTACACAGTAAAACATTTTAATAATTTACTAATAAATAATTTTATTAATAATCCAAAAAACAGTGATAAAATAACAGACATTGCCGTAAAATATTTTGAAATAACAAAAAATGAACTTGAAAAGCAATACGGTAAAAAAATCAAATTTTATGTTATTTTATATGATACTTTAAATTTTTTATACGAAGATTCTTTAACTAAAAAACTAAAAAGTAAAGGATTTATTGTTATATCGACAAAGCAATTAACTGATGAAAATTTAAATATGCCCCAATATATGATGAAAGATAATTTTCACCCTAAAGAAGAAGCATGGGATTTATTAATTCCGTTAATTATTAAAAAGTTAAACTTATAAATTAAAGCGCAAATAAATATCATCTACATTCCTTAAATAATCCTCTATATCAAAGCAGGATTTTATTTCAGCCTCGGTCAGTTTTAAATTAATTTCTTTATCATTTAAAAGATTATCAATAAAGCTGCCGTCATTATTAAATGCGTTAAGTGCGTTTTTTTGAACAAGTTTGTAGGCATCTTCGCGGGACAGTCCCTTTTCGCAGAGTTTCAGCAATACTTTTTGTGAAAACACAATCCCGCCAAACTTATTTGTATTTTTAAGCATTGTATCTTTATGCACTACAAGATTTTTAATAACGTTATTAAGCCTTGACAGCATATAATCAATTAAAATAGTAGTATCGGGGAAGATAATCCTTTCCACGCTTGAGTGAGAAATATCTCTTTCATGCCAGAGTGCAATATTTTCAAGTGCGCTAATGGAATTAGAGCGGACAATTCTGGCTAATCCCGTTAAATTTTCGCCCGAGATCGGATTTTTTTTATGAGGCATAGCTGATGAACCCTTTTGTCCGGCACTAAAGCCTTCTTCAACCTCTGAAACTTCGGTTCTTTGTAGGTGGCGAAGCTCAACCGCTATTTGTTCTATTACACTCCCGATAACTGCCAATGACTGGATAAATCGGGCATGGATATCGCGGGCAATAATTTGAGTAGAAAATTTAGCAGGTTTCAAGCCCAAATATTTGCAAACAAGTTTTTCTATTTCGGGATTAATATTGCTGTAAGTGCCGACAGGCCCCGATATTTGACCGACCAATGCTTCATCAAGCGCAAATTTAAAACTGCGTTTTGCGCGTTCAAACAAATCAATCCACCCGCAGAGTTTAACTCCGAAAGTCATCGGCTCTGCGTGAATACCGTGTGAGCGCCCTATACATACGGTATTTTTATGTTCTTTTGCCTTTTCTCTGACTGTGCAAATGATTTCATCCAAATCTTTTAAAATAATATTTCCGCTGTCTTTCATCTGCAGAGCAAGCGCAGTATCTATAACATCCGAGCTTGTAAGCCCCATGTGGATATATCTTGAATTTTCGCCCACATTTTCATTTACGTTTGTAAGAAATGCAATTACGTCGTGGCGGACTTCTTTTTCAATTTCCGCAATTCTGTCAACGGAAAAGGAAGCATTTTTAGTAATATCTTCAAGCACGCCGTTTGAAATGACCCCGAGTTCATTGTATGCTTTGCAAACCGCAAGTTCGACGTTAAGATAATATTGGAATTTACTGTTTAAATCCCATATTTTTTTCATTTCATCGCGAGAATACCTGTCAATCATAAAAACTTCCTTTTTCAATTCTTTTATTTTACAATAACAGATAACATAGTTCAAGAACGGGTAAAGGAGCATAAATGGTGCAAAGACAGCCTTTTTTCTATGATATAACACTGCGTGACGGCAATCAATCATTAAAAAAGCCGTGGAACACTTATGAAAAAGAGATAATTTTTAATCACTTAAAAGAACTGGGTGTTCAAGGAATAGAGGCGGGATTTGCAGCTGCTTCCGAAATGGATTATGAGGCATGCTCGCATTTAGCTTCTATTGCGCCTGATAATATAGTAATCTCGGCGCTTGCAAGGTGCGTGGAAAATGACATTATAAAAGCGTCTGAAGCGATAAAATCAGCTCCAAAGCAGAGAATTCATACATTTATTGCCATGAGCCCGTTTAATATGCAATATGTTTTAAACAAATCACCCGAACAGGTAAGAAAACAGGCAATAGAAGCGGTTGAATTTGCGAAGAAAACTATCGGCAAAAGAGGAGAAGTGCAATTTTCCGTTGAGCATTTCGGTGATTGCGGCGAAAACATTGACTTTGTTACAGATACACTTAAGCAAATAGTAAAAGCCGGAGCAAACGTAATTAATCTGCCTAATACTGTTGAAAGGACGCGCCCAAAAACTTTTATTAATCTTGTGGAAAAAGTATATAACGCACTTCCCAAAGATATAATTATATCGGTTCACAACCATAATGACCTTGGCATGGCAACGGCAGTAACGGTAGAGAGTTATTTTGCGGGCGCACTTCAACTTGAATGTGCGCTAAACGGTTTAGGAGAGCGTGCGGGTAACACTAATATGTATGAAGTAGCTGTTGCCCTGCATAATTCGGGCGTTGATGTTCCGTTAAATTTATCTAAAATATACGAGCTTGCTCTGACGATATCTGATATGTCAAACGTAAAGATATACGAAAAAGCGCCGTTAATAGGGCCTGACGCATTAGCGCACAGAAGCGGAATACATCAGGACGGTGCTGTAAAGACAAAAGATATGGAAAAAGGCGCATACAGACCAATTCATCCGTCATTAATCGGCAGAAAAGATGATGAAAAATTAGGCTTTACCTCACAATCGGGGAAAACCGCGGTATACGAAATTATTTCGGAAGCGGGTTATCCGATTACATTGCGCGAAGCTCAACGCATTGCGCCTTATGCTAAAGAAATTGCGGAAAAAATCGGTGAGCTTACCACCAAAAATATTATTGATATTTACTTTAAGCAGGTATTTAATATTGAAGGTGCTTTTGTTTTATGTAATATGGAAAAAATTGAAAGCGGAATTAATCTTCACTTTAAATATCACGACAAGGAATATGACATAGAAGTAGCGGGCAACGGACCTGTTGACGGCTGTATAAAAGCAATACAAAAAGCAGGATTTAACTGTGAATTACTGCATTATGAACAGCAGGCGTTAAACGAAGAATTAATGGGCTCAGGCGCAACCGCTATGAGTATTATGCACTTTAAAGCACCAAACGGGCAGACCGTTATTTCAAGAGGAATGGATGAAAGTACGATAAAAGCCAATATTAAAGCTATATTTAACGGATTAAACATAATTGAAAACCTTTATAACCCAAAAGGCTAAAAGATGAAAAAGTTTATATCATTATTAATAATATTAAGTTTATTATTAACGTATTCTCTGCCATCATTTGCGTTTACGCCTCATTTTATAACAAATGAAAAAATAACCGATTTAATTGAAACTGAAAATATTGTTTCAAAAGACGTTGAAAAGCGGTTAAAATCGGCTATCACAAAAGTATACGGAGAAAGTCAAACAGAAGACATATATATTAATATATTAAAAATTATAAAAGAGTCCCGTCAAAATAGAGAGCCGAAATTAAAGCAGGATGACCTATCTCGCGCCGATGACTGGTATAAAGACGAAATAATATACATGTATTACGTTGACCGTTTTGGTGTTGATGATGATATGAGCCCTAACACCTTTAGCAAATCAATAAAAATGCTGAGATATTTAAAAGAGCTTGGGATAACAACGATTTACATGCTTCCCTTTGCGGATTCTCCAATGGGAGATGCGGGATTTGACGTAAAAAATCCGCGTGATGTAAGAAAAGATTTAGGCGGAATGAGCGAATTTATAAGATTTATCACGGAAGCAAAACGGCAGGGGTTTAAAATAAAGTCGGATTTGGTGTTAAACCATTTTTCAGACAAGCATGAATGGTTTGAGAGCATACAAAAAGGCGACTTATCAAAGTTAAATTATTTTGT
>CANPYB010000091.1 GCA_947587605.1 Candidatus Gastranaerophilales bacterium | reverse complement strand
ACGGTGCAGATTACTCCACACAACACCTTAGCAGGGTGCCGCCTTAAACCTACTCGGCCACTTCTCCATTAGTTACATCAATATTATCATAAATATATTATTTTATTCAAGGTTTACTGACAAATTTTATTTTTACGGTATTTAATATTTTGTGAAAAGGGAGATTTATTTTGAAAATTACACCAATATCGTACTCAAATATTAATTTTGGATATAATAAACAATTAAATAATGAACTAAAAGAAGTACTTAAAAATTATCCTGACCGTGAGTGGGCAAACATGTTATCGGCAATAAATAATCAATGTAATGATGTTGAAAATAAGTTAGAGAGAATATCTAATGAGAGTGTATTTAAACAAACCGGTAAACATTCAAATAAATATTATGATTATTTAGATATTTTCTTGGCTTTAAAAGAGGTACTTGTTTCTTATGTTTCTACAACTTTTGAAGATTTACATTTCGCAGACAGAGAATACAGACATTATGATGCAAAATATAAATCAGCAGGCTCAAAACCTGATGATTGGCGTAATGATATTTTGGATATAATATATGCTTGGACCCAAGAAATACCTAAAAAAGTTAATCCGCAAACTAAAGAGAGTACAACTACAGATTCAAAATCTGCTTCGGGGGGGGGTAAATCTTCCGAGGGAACTGCACCAAAAAAGGATGGAACTGAATCAAAACAGGATGGGGCTGCACCAAAACAGGAGGCAAAACCGCAAGATGTCATTCCTCCTTTAAAAAAAGCTGTAGAAGATAAATCAATATTGCAAAAATTTGTTCCGTCGGATAGCTCTCCCAAAGGATTTGCTGATGTCGCAGGTATGGATAGTGTTAAATCCGAATTAAATAACGGAATTATGCTTGCCGTAAAAAATCCGGAACAGGCAATACTTGATTTTCAAGAATACGGGAAAATAATCCCAAAAGGTTTGCTTTTATACGGGCCTCCGGGGTGCGGTAAAACTTACATTACTCAAGCCCTTGCAATGGAAATAGGTATGCCTATGTATATTTTAGATATCGGTCAAGTTGGTTCTTCATTTATTAACAAGACATCACAAAATATAAAAGCTGCTTTTGATGAAGCGATAAAAACCGCAAAAAAAAGCGGTAAGCCTTGTTTATTATTTATGGATGAAATTGATTCTTTGGCTTTTGACAGAAATTCGAGAACGGATAATGAAGATATTAAGCAGGTTGCGGCTTTACTGCAAGCTATGGACTCGGCAAAACAAGCAAATGTGTTTATTATAGGTGCAACAAATAAATATAATCTTCTTGATCCGGCTATAAGACGTCGTTTTGATTCTAAAATTTTTGTTTCCGTTCCCGATTTTGAAGCAAGAAAATCTTTAATAAAAAAACAGCTTCAAGGAAAATCGAAAGCTGTTTCATTAATTGGTGATGAAAGCGCAATTGATAGCATTGCCGGACAATTAAACGGATTTTCTAATGATTCAATTTGTAAAATTGTTTCGTCAGCCGCTAAAAATGCTTTGGAAAGAAATAGAGCAGATATTGAAGAACAGGATTTTGTTAAGGCTATTTCGGAAACCTCGGAAGAAAAGCCCGATGTTAAGTCATATTTAGCCGAAAATAATGACTCAAAGCCAAAAATAGGATTTTTTGCTTAATAAATTATACTTTCAATTCTTTATTTATTTACGGTATATTTTCTCTTGTATATTAAATTTTATTTATTTATAATATATTTCATAATCATTTTACAAGAGGATAAAATGCTATTTAATACATTTGAATTTATTTTTATTTTTTTGCCTTTAACATTAATTATTTATTTTTTATTAAATAAATTCAAACTTGTAAAAATTGCAACGGCTTGGCTTGTTTTAGCCTCTTTGTTTTATTATTCTTATTGGAAATTAGATTATCTGCCTATAATTCTTGCTTCTATGATATTTAATTATGCTATCGGTTCTACTTTATCAAATGAAACAAAATTAAAAATTAACAGACGATTACTATTAATTTTTGGTATATTAGGGAATGTATTTTTACTTGCATATTTCAAATATTTTGACTTTGTATTATACAATTTGAATTTAATTTTTCATCAAAATTTCAATTATTCAAATTTATTGTTGCCGCTGGCAATCAGCTTTTTCACTTTCCAGCAAATTGCATATATAGTTGACAGTTATGAGGGAAAAACGAAAGAATATGATTTTTTGACGTATGCGCTGTTTGTAACATTCTTCCCGCAATTAATCGCAGGTCCGATAGTGCATCATAAAGAAATGATACCTCAGTTTGAAAATCTTAGGAATAGGATTGTCAATTATAAGAATATGTCAATCGGCTTATTATTATTTGCAATCGGACTGTTTAAGAAAGTTATAATAGCTGATTTCCTTTCTCACATCGCTTTAACCGGATTTGAAAATGCAGTGAATTTATCTTTTGTTGAATCTTGGTTTACAATTTTCAGTTATACTTTTCAAATATTTTATGATTTTTCGGGATATACCGATATGGCAAGAGGTATTGGCTATATGTTTAATATTGAGCTGCCGCAAAACTTTAATAATCCGTACATTTCTGTTGATATCCAAGAATTTTGGAGAAAATGGCATATTACTCTTTCACGCTTTTTAAGAGATTATATATACATACCCTTGGGCGGAAACCGTCTGGGGGGGGGTACGAACATACTTTAATATTTTAACCACGTTTTTAATTGGCGGGATTTGGCATGGTGCCAGTTGGACTTTTATTATTTGGGGATTTATTCACGGAATTGGGGCTGTAATAAACAGAATTTATCGAAATTATAAACTTATAATTCCTTATCCTATAGCTTGGTGTATTAATTTCATTTATATTAATTTCGCTTGGGTGTTTTTCGGCGCAGATAGCTGTACAAAAGCAAAGCATATAATTTTTAATGCACTTAATTTATTTAATTTCGATGTCCCCAGAATATATTTCCCTAAAATTTTGTTTAAAAATTCGGGAACAGGAATTGAATGGTCTGTAGGGATAATAATATTAATTCCTTTACTTGTATTTTTTATATTTAATGATGCTTTTAGAAAATTAATTGATAACTATGTTCCAAAATTTAGGTATTCGGTTTTCATAATTATAATTTTGTTATTTTCTGTATTTCAAATTATAAAACCCGATTATTCGTCACCATTTATATATTTTAATTTTTAGAGGATTATTATAATGAAGAACTATAAAAAATTTTTTATTAATACATTACTTTATTTTTTTGTTAGTATAGCTGTATTTTCGGTTTTTTTATTAATTATCGGGTATACTTTTATCGGAAAAAATGTATATACTCCTAATGCGGCGCATATAAATTACTGGGTATCAGTAAAAAATCAGAGAGCTGATGTTTTAGATAAAAAAGGTAATAAGATAGTATTTTGTTCCGGTTCAAATACATTATTCGGATTTAATTCAAAATATGCGGAACAAGTTACAGGACTTTCCATATTAAATTATGGTTCTTTTGCAGGATTTGGTTCTTATATTTTTGAGATGTCTAAACAAATATTAAGACCTGGTGATATTGTTATACTTCCTTTAGAATTTGGATTTTACAGGTCGGAATCAACTAAAAATATTCAATCGCCGTTTGCCGAATGGATAATTTCCTATTCTCCCGAATATTATTACAAATCCGGAATTACAAAAAAATTGAGTTTATCTTTTTTCCTAATTAAAACCTGGATACTAAATCCTAAATTAGACTACTCCGACTATGCAAAAACAGATAAATATATAAACGAATTAAATGATTATGGAGATTATATTAAAAACGAAGGTACACTTGACAGGCTTTTAAAACTAAAATCTCCATATAGCAATATAACCCAGAAAATTCCAAATAAACTTGAACAATTACCTTTGTATAATTTTATACAATATTGTCATAAAAATAATATTTCCGTATATGCAATTATGCCAAATCATTTACATTTGGATTATTACACTAAAGATGAGATAAATAATTATTATGCAATTAAATCATTTTATGAAAAAACCGGGGTAAAACTTATAGGTGATTATAAATCAGGCGCGTATAGTGATAAAATGTTATTTTATGATACGGGACTGCACTTAAATAAAAAAGGTCAAGCACTAAGAACTGACTGGATTATTAAAAATGTATTATCATTACCTGAGATTAAAAATATAAATCAAAAATAGTTATTTTAATCTATTTATACCTGCAGGTGTTTCTTTATTGAAAGCATACTTCCGCTTGCGCTGAAAAATATAGCCATTATGAATATACAAAATACAACTATATTTATTGCAAATTCAGCAGGAGCAACATTAAAGAAATTATGTAATTTTATTAAACCGTTTTGTACGGTATTTAGAGGAACTAATGAAATTACGGCTCCCAAAAATCCGTATATTGCGCCTTGCAGTATTAACGGGATTTTTATATACCAGTTGCTGACTCCCATTAAACGCATTATTTCTATTTCTTCTTTTCTTGATTGGATTACGAGTTGTATTGTGCAGTTAATTATTATTATTGATAGTATTGCCACTGCAATTAATACAAATACCGTTACCGTATTAAATACATTTGTAACCGTTTGAAGTTTTTTTGCCATTTCCTGTGCGTAAGACATATCTTGGATACCGTTTACTTTTTTAATATTGTCGCAAACACTTACAATATTGGACGGATCATCAACAGTTACATGCAAGGTGTCCGGCAGCGGGTTATCAAGTCCCGATATATCAATTTCCTTATTCATCTGAGCCCATGCTTCTTCTTTGGTTATTATGGATATGTTTTTAACATGCTCAACTTCTTTTACACGTTGTGACATATAAACAGGGTCTACATTAGGCTTTAAATATACAGATATTTCAAATTCGTTTCCTAATTTATCTACAAAAGAACTCAATGAAAAACTTGTTCTGAATAATGCACCGAATATTGTTAATATTGCTGCCATTGCAGCTATAATTGCTATATTAATAAGTCCTGTTCTCTTTATGCCGTATATAGTTTCCATAGCTATTCTGTACATTATCCTTATGGAAGATAAATGTCTTTGAGGTATATGTTTTTTTACGGTTTCTTTTATAAATCTTTTTTTACTCATAAGTACCTGCCTGGACATCTCTTACTATTTGTCCCTGCTCCATTGTTATTACTCTTTTTCTGAAATAGTCCACTATATCTCTGTCATGAGTTGATACTATTACGGTTATACCCTTTTCATTTATTTGTTCAAGTATCTGCATAATTTCCAGAGAATTTTTAGGGTCAAGATTACCTGTAGGTTCATCTGCTATTAATAACGGAGGGCCGTTTACTATTGCTCTTGCAATACTGACTCTTTGTTGTTCTCCGCCTGAAAGCTCGGTAGGTTTAGCGTTCATTTTATTTGATAAACCTACAACCTTTAATGCTCCTATAACGCGTTCTTGTATTTCTTTTGAACGCATGCCTAATGTTCTTATTACGTATGCAATGTTATCATATACGCTTATATTCGGAAGCAGTTTATAATCTTGAAATACAATCCCCATGCAGCGCCTTATATTTGGTATTCGGTCATTTGGTAGTTTTGCTATATTTATGTTCCCTATCATTACCGTTCCGGATGTCGGGGTTTCTTCGCGGTATAGCAGCTTCATTAACGTTGATTTCCCTGCGCCCGAGGGACCCGTTAAAAATACAAATTCGCTTGACATTATATCTAAATTTATATTTTGCAGGGCATATATATCTTTATATTGTTTATATACATTTCTTAGTTGTATCATTTAATTATTCCCATTATATTTTGTGCTAATTTTTCGCCTGTCAGTCCGTAAAAATCCATTAATTCCTTAGCGTTTCCGCTTTGTCCGAACTCATCATTTATTCCGAGTCTTGTAACTTTTACGGGGTAATTTTCGCTTAATATCTCGCATACACAGCTTCCCAGACCGCCTATTATTGAATGATTTTCTATTGTTATTACTCTTTGTGTCTTTTTAGCTGAGTTTATAACCGTTTCTTTATCGGCAGGCTTTACTACGGGCATACTGATAACTTCGGCATTTATCCCTTTTTCTTTTAATATTTTAGCACAATCTAAAGTTTCAACCAATGTTTCACCGTCGGTTATCAGCGAAATATCTTTTCCCTCTTGCATTATAAGTGCTTTTTTTATGTTAAATTTATATGAAGTATCGTAAACATCGGGCAGATTAGTTCTTGCTATTCTGATATAAAACGGACCGTATGTGTTAGCGGCATATTTTACTGCTTCTTTTGTTTCTTTTTCATCTGCCGGGACTATAACAGTCATATTTGGAATTGAGCGCATTAATGATACATCTTCAAGTGACTGGTGGCTGGCTCCGTCTTCTCCTACCGTAATTCCTCCATGAGTTGCCGCTATTTTTACGTTTAAATTTGAATAGCAGATAGTATTTCTTATCT
>CANPYB010000090.1 GCA_947587605.1 Candidatus Gastranaerophilales bacterium | reverse complement strand
GCTCGGGGGCTATTCTCATATACATAGGTATATCAAGTGCATTGTGATGTGTTTCAAACGGTTTAGCGTTTGCTCCGCCTGCTTGGGAATGAAGCATCGGTGTTTCTACCTCTAAAAATCCTCTGGAGGTTAAATATTCCCTTATTTTTTGGATTATTAACCCTCTTTTTCTAAAGGTATCTTTAACTTCACTGTTCATTATCATATCAACATATCTTTGGCGGTAGCGGGTTTCAACATCTGTTAGCCCGTGAAACTTCTCCGGAAGCGGTTTTAAAGATTTTGTCAGTATTTCAAAATCTACCGTTTTTAAACTTAATTCGCCTCTCGGTGTTCTTCTTATATCACCCGTAAAACCTACTATATCGCCGATATCTATCATTTTTATAAGTTTTATTTTTTCTTCGGATATATTTTGTTTGTGTGAAAAAATTTGGATTTTGCCGGTATCATCCATTAAATCAATAAACATGCCTGTATTTCTGACAGCCATGACTCTGCCTGCAACGCTGTAACGATCGGTTGTTTCTTCACCCGCCGGTAAATCTTTATATTTTTCCTGCAGTTCTTCTGCACTTGCCGTTTTAACAAATTTATACGGATAAGGATTTATTCCCTTTTCTCTTAATTCCTGCACCTTGTGCAATCTTCCCTGTCTGATAACATCAATTGACGATGTTGACTCTTTTGTATCCTGCATATTACTCTCCAAATTATTCTTTTTGGTTAAATTTTAACATCAACATTTTTTAATGTCATTAGTATTTAATTCCAAAATCATTGCTTTTTATTAACTTTTAACTATTCAAAAAAAGGACTCTGCAGAGTCCTTTTAAAATTCAAACATTATTATTTATTAATTTCTTAAAAAAAGAAAGTAAAAAATTACCGTTATATATTTCTTTTCATCGCTGCGATTATTTCTGCTGCGTTGTTATGTACATTATTCAAATCTATGAATTTATATATGTGGCGGCTTATTCCGTTCAAAGAGCCCCAGCCTGACTCCATAAAACATGCTCTGTCTATATCTTTACCCGTAATTACAAAAGCTATTTTCTTTCCTCTTTTAGCAGATTTTGTGCATAAACCGTTTCCTTGATTTCTTACATATATGTCCGTTGCATCTAAAACTAAAGAATTACCGTCTGATTTTTCCAAAATTTCTTTTAATTTTGTTATTTTTTGTTTTTGTCCTGCAACAGCATAAACTCTGCCAAATGATGCGGATGAATTAATATTGGAAATTTTCATAATAAATTTACCTCTCTTTCACTTATCAATAAAATGTGCGGATAATTAAATTTGTCATCAGACATATTATATTTAACATTTCTTAACAACCTACAGGCTGTAACTCAATAAATAAAAGGCTTACAGGATTTGCAAAATGTCTTTACACAAAATTATGATTAATTTTCATGTAATAATTAAATTATGAATATTTTAATCCCCGAAGAATTAGCGATAAAAAAGCCAAAAAATGAACTTTTAAAAATCATAAATAATAAAAAGTTCAATGATACAGTGCTTTATGAGTTAAACTCCGATTTCCATAACATAAAAGTTATTGAAAATGAGGTCGGACGGTTTTTGCATTATAAAGACACTTATCAGGCGGGAATTATTAAAACAGCGTTTTATAAAGGCAATCTTCCTTATATTAATTACTTTTTAATTTCATACCTTTTAAATCCAAAAGTAGAGAAAATTCTTGTAATCGGCATGGGTTCAGGCAAATTGATTAATGATATAGAGTTTCTTTTTAACAATTTAAAAGAAATTGACTGTGTTGATTTAGAAGAAAATATTGTTGATATGGCGGAAAAATATTTTGATTTTAAACAATCGGATAAATTTAATTTTATTCTTCAAGACGGCATAACATATCTGCGAAATTGTAAAAAGAAATATGATTTAATAATTACTGATGTCGCAAATAATGACGGAATTGATTTAAGATTTTTATCCGAGGAATATTTTTCAATAGTAAAAAAATGTTTAAAAAAGGGCGGAATATTCGTTTCAAATATGTGTGCAAGCCCAGATTTTGTAAATCCTAAAAATTTGTTCTTTAAAAAATATTTTCCTAAATACAAATCGTATTTTGTTAATAATCTTGTATTTAAAGGAAATTTTTCTGATAAAGTTTACTATAAATCCTTTTTTAATCTTGATGAGAGGGTTATTGATATAACAAACGTAATTATTTTTTCTTCAGATAAAAAATATTGTATTGGCAGTGAAATAAATAAATTTAAAAAGTTACAAATTAATATGGAAAATTATTTAAAAGATTACACTGAAATTGAATAAAGGAAATATTTGTAATAAAATAAATCTAAAGCAGTTAACGGAATTAATTAAGTGGCAAATAGACCAATAGTAGCAATAGTAGGCAGACCTAATGTAGGGAAATCTACATTTGTTAATAGATTATTAGGCTCAAGACGCTCTATAGTTGATGATAGAGCAGGTGTTACGCGTGACAGAATTTATTTTGATGTTGAGTGGATGGATAAAGAATTTACTGTTATAGACACGGGCGGAATAATCCCTGGTGATGAAGATGAAATTATGCTTAACATCTATACACAGGCAAAAATAGCTTGTGAAGAAGCTGATAAAATAATTTTCTTAGTTGACGGCAGAGAGGGAATAAATCCTATTGATTATGATATTGCTAATGTATTAAGAAAAAGCGCTAAAGAGGTTTTTCTTGCGGTAAATAAACTTGATGACCCCGATAAATTCCTTAATGTAAATGATTTTTATGCTCTTGCCATAGGTGAACCTTATGCAATATCGGCGCTCCACGGCTCTGGCGGTGTAGGCGACCTGTTAGACGCCGTTACAAAAGATTTTACATATTTAGAAGAAGAAGAGAAATTCGAAAACATACGTATTGCAATTGTAGGAAAACCCAATGTCGGCAAATCATCAATAGTGAACGCTCTTTTAAACAAAGAAAGAGTAATTGTATCAAATATATCGGGCACCACCCGCGATGCAATAGACTCTAAAGTAAAATACGAGGGTGAAGAATTTATATTGGTTGATACGGCAGGGATAAGGAAAAAATCCAAAGTGGATTGGGGGGTTGAGAAATTTGCGGTTGACCGCTCCATTAGAGCCATAAGAAACTGTGACATTGCGGTGTTGGTTATTGACGCAACAGAAGGGATTTCAGACCAGGATAAAAAAATTGCAGGCACTATAGTTGAAGCTGGAAAAGGAATAATCCTTGCAATAAATAAATGGGATTTAATTGAAGATAAACAATCATCAACAATAAATAAATTTGAAAAAGAAATAGAACGGGAAATGCCGTTTTTAAACTATGTTCCTAAAATTTTCATCAGTGCAAAGACAAAGCAAAGGCTTGTAAACATATACAAATTAACAAAAGAAGTATACGAGCAGACCACAAAAAGAGTATCTACAAGTATCTTAAATAAAGTAATAATGGACGCAATATCAATGAATCCGCCTGTAAGTATCAGAGGAAAACGGTTAAGATTATTTTACGCAACCCAGGTTCAAACCGCTCCGCCCCATTTTGTTTTATTTATTAACAACGAAGATTTATTAAAAGATAATTATATAAAATATTTAGAAAATAAATTGCGTGAAGCCTTTGGCTTTAAAGGCTGTCCGATAAAAATCTCGGCAAGAGAAAAGGGAGAAAAGAAATGATAAATATAATATTAAAATCTCTGTTAGTAATATTAATTGCTTATGTTATAGGTTCAATACCGACAGGATATTTAATAGTGAAAAAGTTTAAAGGGATAGATATCCGTCAAACAGGTTCGGGTTCTACGGGAGCAACAAATGTAAAGCGTATAATGGGTACAAAATGGTTTTTTGCGGTAATGCTTTTAGACGCATTGAAAGGAGCAATCCCTGTATTTATTGCACTTAAGTGGTTTAATTTTATAGATTTTAAAGGCTTGACACCTGTATTAGCTGCAACTGCGGCAATTATAGGCCACAGCAAATCGGTATTTTTAAAATTCACGGGCGGAAAATCCGTTGCAACAGGGGTTGGAGCTTTATTAGCTCTTTGCTGGCCTGTAGGATTGATTATTGCAGGTATTTGGGGAATAATTACTTATACCTCTAAATATGTATCTTTAGGCTCTGTTATTGCCATATCACTTGCGCCTGTACTTATGAATATGTTTGACCAAAATGTTTATTATATCTGCTTTGCTGCTGTCGGTGCAATTTACGTTATTATTATGCACAGAGAAAACATTAAAAGATTATTAAACAAAACAGAAAATAAAGTAAGAAAATAATGCCTAAATTTAACGGAATAAAAATTGTTTCAAAAGTAGAGGTCGACGACAAAAATGCACTTGCAATTGTATATACCCCGGGGGTCGCTGCGTCTTGTCTTAAAATAAAAGAAAATCCCGAAGCCTCTTTTGACTATACAAACCGCGAAAATTCAGTTGCTGTATTATCTTTTGATTATGAAAAATCACTTGAACGGGCAATATTTTTAAAATCATCGCTCGGGATAGACGCATACCCGTTTGAACTTTCAACGTGCAATGAAGAAAAAATAAAACTTGTAGTCGACAATATTGAGCCCTCTTTTGGCGCAATAGATTTAAGTTTAATTGAAGAAAATGTCAAAAATATTGATTTTAACGTAAATATTCCCGTGTTAAAAGGGAAATGCTCTAATTTAAAAGAGTTCTTTCTCTGCGTATCAAAAAATTTATTTATGTTCAGCTTTGATAAATTAACGGGAAATACAAGTGAAAAATCACTCCAATTAAGGAAAATGGCAGGCGGTGTTATTGAAAGCGAACTTTCGGAAGAAAAAACATTAAAACCCGTCGGCATAATATCAGACGGAAGTGCTGTTTTAGGTTTAGGTAATATAGGCGGACTTGCGGGGTTACCAGTTATGGAGGGTAAAGCCGTATTATTTCAAGAGTTAGGCACGGTTAGTGCTATGCCTTTATGTCTTAAAACTCAAAATCCCGATGAAGTTATTGAAATAGTGTTACTTATTCAAAATTCTTTTTCCGGTGTAAATTTAGAAGATATAAAAGCTCCGGAGTGTTTTAAAATCGAAAATACATTAATTGAAAAGGCTGATATTCCAATATTTCATGACGACCAGCACGGAACAGCCGTTGTCGTATCGGCAGGATTATTAAATGCTCTGCATTTAGCGGGTAAAAAAATTGAAAATGTAAAAATTGTATTTTCGGGCGCAGGCGCTGCGGCTATTGCCGTATGCAAATTAATTCTTGCGCTCGGCGCTAAAAATATTATTATGTTTGATATAGATGGCGCAATATATAAAGGCAGAGCGCAAAATAACTTTGCTCATGATGAAATTTCTAAATATACAAATCTTTCGGGGTTTAAAGGCAGTTTAAAAGAGGGGATTAAAAATGCCAATGTGTTTATCGGATTAAGTGCACCAAATCTTTTGGATGAAGAAATGATTAAATCAATGGCGCAAAAACCGATAGTATTTGCTCTTGCAAACCCTACTCCTGAAATCATGCCCGATTTGGCAAAAAAATACGGCGCATTTATCTGCGCTTCGGGCAGAAGTGATTTCCCTAATCAAATAAACAATTCACTTGTTTTTCCGGGGTTATTTAAGGGAGTTTTAAATAATAATATTAAAAAAATAACAACAAATATAAAACTAAACTGTGCGTTTGCTTTAGCTTCAATGGTAAATGAAACGGAGCTTAATCAAGATTACATTCTGCCTGACGCTTTAGATATGAGAGTTCCCGATACAATAGCAAATAATGTTATTGAATAAATTTATTACTTGCAATAACCGCGTCTTGCATCTGCCGCGCATTTTGCTTTATCTACAGTTCCATCTGACAAATATCTGCATCCGCAAGGACAAGCACTATAACTACATATTTCTCCGGAAATTAAATCACTTTCTATATTCACGACATTTTGATACAGGTCTAAAACTTGTTCTTCATTTAAGTTCTCAATATTATCTAAATCCATATTTAATCCTTTCGTAAATCAAGCATGTCACCCAGTTTTCTGTTCCACCTCTCATCCTCAAATCGGTAAAACCCCGAAAACGGTGTGAATGTCATTTCATTAAAATAAATTTGATTTTGATATTTTAACCAGTCAACTCTTGCTAACTTAAACCCTTTCGCAAGCTCTTTTGAAAGCTCAACAGCTTCTTTAATTTTCTCATCTGCTCCCTCTTGTACAAGCTCATACTCGGGTAAAAATTTTAAATTTATATGATTGTATTTTTCATCATATATACTTACTTCCCTCGGATTTGTATACCTTATTTTTTGAAATATTCTTGGTGTGCCGTTAAAACAGTATATCTCTATTTCTTCAGGTTTCTTGTTTATTTCATCTCTTAATAACGGTTCAATTAATATCTTAGGTTCTATCCCCTTATACTGCATTTCAAACCCCGCATAAGGGAAAAATTCCTGCTCGCTCCACCCAGTTATATGCGTTTTTACTATTTTAGTTAATGCTTCATTATTTAAAAACTCATCTTTCTTCTTAATTACAAAATGCCATTTACACCCATGATTTAATTTAATAAAAAAAGAACAGGGTA
>CANPYB010000089.1 GCA_947587605.1 Candidatus Gastranaerophilales bacterium | reverse complement strand
TTTTTTGCGCATTATAGTTATTATTAATTGTTTGCAAAGGGGTATTATCGGCATGAGCAACGCAAATAGAGGCTTTACCTAAATCCATGAATTTTTTTGCCGCCGATGTTATGTCATAAGGGGTAAGAGTTTGATAATTTTGCATTAAACTTTGAATATAATCATATTCGCCGTATTGGCATGCGCTTGTAAGTACGGAATTAATATCTTCGGAGTATTCACCGATAGTATTTACGGAGTTTATTAATGAATTTTGGGCATTTGCAAATTCCGTAAATGAGGGCGGATTATTAGCTATATAGTTAATTTCTTCATATAAAATTCTTAAAACTTCTTCAACCTTGTCTTCCGGCAAAGTGACTGATGTATAAAATGCTTTTGCTCCGTCTTTTTTATTTTGCATTGACTCTATTCCAAATTCGGGTTTTATCCCGTATTTTTCAAGCGCCTTTGAAAGTCTTGATTCGGGTGATGTTAAAATCTTTTTTAACATATCAATTGCGCATAAATCACGTCTTGAAGTCCCCTCTTTAAGTGCAAAACCGAGAGATATCTCAGATACGGGCGAGCCTTTTTGAATTATGTCTTCTCTGATTGGTTTATCAATATATTTAACGGGTTCATAGTGGCGGTTTTGGATTTTGGAATAATCACCCTGCTTATTGTAGTATTTAGAAACCAGATTAATTGTTTCATTAACATCAACATCTCCCGTTATTACAGTTACGGCATTATCGGGTGTATACCAGGTATTAAAATATTCAAAGAGCTTATCTTGTGTAAATCCGTTAATGTTATCATGGGTGCCTAAAACAAAATTAGAAGAATTGGTATCAATTCCGAAAAGGTTTTTAAGCATTCTGCTTGAAGCAACATCAATAATATTATCAATATAAACATCAATTTCGGAGTTTACGGGGCCTTTTTCTTTTCCAATTTGCTCCGGCGGAAAAGTCGGAAATTGAGTCTGCATAGCGTTAAGTCTAATGGCATTTTCAAGTGAATTATCGTCAAGTAATTGCAATGCTATATAATAATCCGTTTTATCATAACTTGTCGAAGCATTTGTATAACCGCCTGTTTCGTATACTCTTTTGTTGTATTCCCGCGGAGCAAGTCCTTTGCTTCCGTTAAAAAGATTATGTTCTATAAAATGGCTGATTCCTCTTATATTTTCTGTTTCGTTTAAAGAACCTACATTGAATGTTGTTTTAATAAAAGCAGGGCCTTTTTTGGGTAGAATTACGACCCTTTGCCCGTTTGCCAGTTTAAATACACTTGCTTTTTCTTCCATATTAGGTATGGTGATTTCTGCTATTTTTGTATAACCAACAGGCAGGTTTTTATTAACAAGTGATACACCTGCACTATTAGCTGCACTCAGCTGCATTGAATTTTCCGTTACGGCATTTTGAGTGCTCTGTACGTTTTTATTATGATTAATTGAAGAAAAATTTATATTAAAATTGTTACTTTGTACTTTCATATTTTAATTAATGCCAAATAAAATAAATTATTAATAAAAAAAAACGGCTGTTTAATAAATATTTACATAAAGCGTATGGCAAAAAAAAACAAGTTTTGCTTTATAATATAAGCAGGTTAATCATGGAAATGAACAGAATAACAAGATTATATCCTCAGTATCAGCGCAGCCAAGACAGGCGTCAGCGCAGTATTCCCGTGGCAATAGAGCGCAGAAGCGGAACGGATAGAAGAAGCGCTGACAGAGTTGCACTTGACAGTCAATTAACCCGAGATATTTTTGAGGTAAAAAGTAAGATAGCAAAAATAGAAGCATTAACACCTAAATTTTTTGAAGCTAATGTAATGAGTCAAGCTCCGTCATTTTCTTCAAAAATGACGCAGGATATACTGGTTAAGCAGACAAAACCTGATATGACAGCTCAAGCAAAGGAAAATGCAAAACAGCCGGATAAGGCTTCAACTGCGTTTCAAGTCGGAATTATTGCAGCAGCTCTTACCTGCGCTTTCGGACTTTCCTTTTTAAGCAGTGCGGGCGCCGTTATTGCCTTGGGTACTGCTCTTTATATCGGTGCGGGAGTGCTTAAAACCGTTATTGCAAGAGAAGTAAGCGACAAAGAAAAAGATGAATAGTTATTTTTTTTCTGCATTTTTTACTAAGTTAAAAAATTGTTCAATATTTTTATAATATTTCCTTTGAATGTATACGGGGGAATATGTTAATGATACCGCAATAGGGTTTATTTCATTTTCCGATAATTTATCAAGAAATAAATTTATGTTCTCTGTTAATTCTTTTTCTGTAATATATTTATTATTAACTCTATAAGTTGTATCAAATCCTGTGTTGCAAAAATAATCCGCATCTATGCTTAATAATATTTCTTTTCCGCTTAAAATATCCAAATTTGATATTGTTAAAATATTAATATCTATTGGTATTAAACTTGTAAGCTGTTTTTCTATATCAGGCATATTAAACATTTTGCATTTTTTATTTATGAGCGCTAATTTGTTTATTGAAATAAGTTCATTTGTATTTTTATCAAATAAAAGCTGTTGTTTTGTTACTTGATTAAGATCTAAATCAATATTGTCAAAACCTCGAAATGGGCCGCTTGTTGAATTTGTTTTCTTTTGATATGTTTTTCTGTACTCAGAATTTTCAAGAATATAATTTGGCATAATCCAATAAAATTCATTTACTTTGAAATTTTTAAAACAAAAGTTGACCCAGTTTGCTATTGTTACTATGTCATTTTTTATGTTTATATACAAATCCGAATGAGTGTCAAAATTTACAAGTAAAGGTATATGTTTTCCGCTTTTTTCAATATAATTTTCAAAAACATTCAATGCTTCATTATGATTGGTATTGATTTCAATATGTGAATTTTTAAATATTTTTTTTATTAAATCAGTATTAATCATTTTTAAATTATAATTCATAAAATTGCTGTGTACAACGAATTAATATGATATTATAAATTTATGTTTTTAAGATTTTTCAATAAAAAAATTAATTTTATAATCCCAAATTTGTTTAACAATTTTTATATAAACAAATTCTTTATTGAATTAAAAAGTTCAAATCCGAATTATTTTTATGATGATTGTATATTATCTCAAGTATATGGCACTGTTCCTTATTCAATCTGGGGAATAAACAATACAAGAAAATATGCGCCGTTAAAAAATATAAAACAAATTTTTAATTTTTATTATAAAAATAAACTATCCGTTAATTTATTTTTTGAAAATAATTTTTTAAAAGAAGAACATTTATATGATACATATTCAAACTCTGTTCTTCAAGCAGCTTATAAAAAAGGAAATTATATTACTCTGGCTTCGGATATCTTAGAAGAATATATTAAGAAAAACTATCCGAAATTTAAGATAATTAAGATTGTGAATAAAAACGGACTCGGAAGAAAAAATATATTTATAGATAGCAGATTAAATAATCAATTAGACAATTTAAAAATAAAATACAAATCTGATACATACTTAATGCTAAATCCGTTATGTTTAGGCAGTTGCCCGCTTTATGATTTTCACCGTGAATTTATTGCAAAAGAACAGTTAAATTACAATGAAAACGGTTTATTTCTTTGCCCTTTGGAGGATGATTTATCCTTTTATTCTTCTTTTAAAAATCCCGATTTTATTTCTTTAACTAAAATAAAAGAATTGAATAATAAAGGATTTAATAACTTTTTCATTAATAATGCTATTTTAAACAGAAGCATAAATAAAAATTATACAAACATAGATTTAATAGAAAGTTATATTTATTATTTAATAAAACCCGAATATCATGATTTTGCCAGAAAAAATTTAACGCTGCAGCATTTTAATAAAGTACGGAGAAAAGTTAATGCAAAAATATAATCTTATTTTTTCAATGGAGGAAACTTCAAGTAATATTATTAAAATAATATTTGATTTAAAAGGGAAAACCCCTGATATTCTTAATCAAAATATTGAAAAAATCGGGTTTGTCGGGAATTTCCCTTATTGTATATGGGCAAAACATAATCAAACAGTTGAAATTTATTCTTATGAGAAAATTGAGGATGAATTAAAACACATTGCGGACAATAATATTATGTTGTTTTTTGAGTTCGATAATACAATGCTTGAAGAAAAGCATTTTTATGACACATATATGAATATGATATTAAAAATGGCTAAAGATGTTGATATTTATGCCTTAGTCTATAATGAAAAACTTTCGGAGTTTATTAAAAATAAATATGAATATATAAAAACAGTAAATATCAGAGATTTAGCTCAAAATTCTATATATACAACTGATATTGAAAAAGATATCGAAACTTTAAATAAATTAAGCGAAGATGTATTAAACTTTGAATTTCCCGTAAATAAACAAGAAACATATACCTCTTTATCTCTTGAAGATATTGAAAAATATGCTCAAGCTGGAATGAAAAATTTTATAATTAAAATGAATACGGCAGATAAATATGAAATAGTAAACAGCTATATTAATTACCTTATAAAACCCGAGTATAAAGATGAAATAAGATTAAAATTGCTTAAAATGCTTGCATTCCCAAGTAAAAACGAATTACATAAAAAAGAATGACCAATTTGGTCATTCTTTTTATGCTTCTTTTGAAAGATTTATGCTTTTTGTTCAACAACAGCTTGAGCAGCGGCTAATCTTGCCTGCGGTATTCTGAACGGCGAGCAAGATACGTAATCTAAGCCGATTTTGTTGCAGAATTTAACACTGTCGGGGTCACCGCCATGTTCACCGCAAACTCCGCCAACAAGTTTAGAGTTAACCTTTTTGCCTTTTTCCATAGACATTTCAATTAACTGTCCTACGCCTTTTGTATCTAATGTTGCGAAAGGATTAGACGGTAATATCTTTTGTTCAACATATCTGTTTAAGAACTTACCCTCTGCGTCGTCTCTTGAGTAGCCGAATGTCATTTGAGTTAAGTCGTTTGTACCGAATGAGAAAAATTCCGCATATTCCGCAATCTCGTCAGCAGTTAAAGCTGCACGCGGGATTTCAATCATAGTACCGAATTTATAATTAACTTCAACACCTTTTTCTGTCATAACTTCTTTAGCTACGCGAACTAAGATTTCTTTAGCAACTTTAAGTTCGTTAACATGACCGATTAAAGGAATCATAACCCAAGGTTGAACGTTGTGTCCTTCTTTTTTAAGGTCGCAGCATGCTTCAAATATAGCTCTTACCTGCATCTCGTTGATTTCGGGATATGTTAATCCTAAACGGCAGCCACGTAAGCCCATCATAGGGTTGGATTCCGATAACCCCTCAACAACATGCAATAATTCTTCTTTTTCTTTTGAGTCTTTTCCAAGAGCTTTTAGTGTTGCAACTTCCGCGATTAAAGATTCTTCATCGGGCAGGAATTCGTGTAACGGAGGGTCTAAAAGTCTTACCGTTAACGGTTTATCGCCTAATGCTTTAAACATTGCATAAAAGTCTGAATACTGCATTGGAAGAAGTTTATCTAATGCTTCTTTTCTTGCTTCAGCAGTACCTGCAATAATCATTTTTTGCACCCAAGGAAGCCTGTCGGGGTCCATAAACATGTGTTCGGTTCTGCAAAGTCCTACTCCCTCAGCTCCGAATTTCAGAGCATTTTCAATATCTTTTGGAGTATCAGCGTTAGCTTCAACGTGAAGTTTTTTAATTTCATTTACCCAAGTAAAAAACTTGTTCCAATTATCATCAATTTTAGCTTCAACAAGTTTAACAGCGCCTGCCATAACAATACCCTTGCCGCCGTCTAATGAAATAACATCATTTTTGTGGTAAACGGTTCCGTCTGCGCCTGTTAAAGTTTCATTAGCTAAATCTATTTTAATATCTTCACATCCCGATACGCAGGGCTTGCCCATGCCTTTTGCAACTACTGCTGCGTGAGAGGTTGCGCCGCCTCTTAATGTTAATACACCTTGAGAAACTGCCATTCCGTGAATATCATCCGGGCATGTTTCAATACGAACAAGAATAACTTTTTCGCCTGCTTCCCCTCTTTGAGCGGCTTCTTCCGTATCAAATACGATTTTACCTACAGCAGCACCCGGAGATGCGTTTACACCCGTTGAAATCTTTTTAGCTTCCTCCATTGCTTTTGTATCAAAGCAGGGAAGTAATATTTGATTTACACTGTACGGGTCAACAAGCTGTATTGCTCTTTCTTTTGTTATAATGCCTTCTTCATGCATTTCAACGGCTATTCTGACTGCAGCAGCTGCTGTTCTTTTACCGTTTCTTGTTTGAAGAATGTATAATTTACCTCTTTCAATTGTAAATTCCATATCTTGAACATCTTTATAACCGAGTTCAAGTTTTTTAGCTATATCAAC
The DNA here is from genome assembly GCA_947587605.1 of Candidatus Gastranaerophilales bacterium. Lineage (GTDB taxonomy): Bacteria > Cyanobacteriota > Vampirovibrionia > Gastranaerophilales > Gastranaerophilaceae > Avigastranaerophilus. The sequence continues at coordinate 363 of CANPYB010000089.1, read as the reverse complement.
GTATTGTCTGTATAAATCGGGCATTTCCGTTTCTAACATAGCTATCGGTTTTGGTGTTCTGATACCTGCAACAACGTCTTCACCCTGTGCGTTTGTTAAGTATTCACCGTAAAATTTATTTTCGCCTGTTGCGGGGTTTCTTGTGAATGAAACACCTGTTGCGCAGTCATCGCCCATATTTCCGAATACCATTGTTTGTACGTTAACTGCCGTACCGTAATTATGGTCGATTTTATTCATGTTTCTGTATGCAACAGCTCTCGGTATATTCCAGCTTCTGAATACCGCTTCAATAGCTTCTTGCAATTGAACATAAGGGTCTTGCGGGAATTCCTTGCCCGTTACTTCTTTTATTACTCTTTT
>CANPYB010000088.1 GCA_947587605.1 Candidatus Gastranaerophilales bacterium | reverse complement strand
CATATAAATAAAAACGGAGATTTAGAATTATATATTGCAGATGTTTATGATTTTAACGAGGGAGAAAAAAGTAATGCTGTAAGAGTGGGCAGAAACAGGCAGGAAAAAGGAGAAATAACTCCATATTTTTACGCTTATCGTGTTATAATACCAAGAGCGGAAATGAAAACAAAATTACAAAAATATCAAAAGGATAAAAAAGAATGAATGATGAAAGATGTGTTATATCAAAAAAAGAAATTATAATATATTTTTTTATTTCAATAATATATGTAATATTAGCAGCTATACAAGGAAATATATATTCTTTTAATCAATTTTTATTATTTTTGTTAATTATTATAATTTTATGTCTGCCTTCTATAATAGGAATAACAATAAATAAGTTATGTTATTTTTTTAAAATCAATAATGAAAATATAAAAAAGATTATAAAAATTTTATTCAATATTTTTGTATTTATAAATATTATAATAAACGGATTTATTCTTTTTTTGTTATATCAGGATTGATTAAAAACAGCATTGCTGTTAATAGCAGAAACAGAAAGGAAAAAGGAGAAATAACTCCATATTTTTATGCTTATCGTGTTATAATACCAAGAGCGGAAATGGAAAAAGCATTAAGAAAATCATAAAAAATAATATACGTATAGAGGTAAAAATGCGGTCTATAACAGAAAATCCGATAAAATTATTTGCATTTATTGTAATATTGCTAAGTTTGATATTATTAATCGGATGTCAATTTCATTGCCCCGATATTTATACAAATAGAGAAGTAGTACATCAAATTGTTAATGAACATTTAAAAGGAATAAGACCTTATTTTTTTATAGATGATATAAAAAATTTTATAAATTATGATTATTATAAGTACAATTTAATCTTTCATCAGTGGGGTTTTTGGATTTCAGCACTACTGTTTACAATAATATTTAAAATTAGCAATTTTAAAAAATTTTTGGAACTAAAAATATTTAATAATAAAAAACTAATTTATCTGTGGATTAATATAATATATATAATTGGCGGGATTTTATACTTTATTATATATAAAAATCATTATAATTATACTTATACATATACTTATAGTATAAATAAATATGTAAATTACATTACCCAAGTAATTTTTTTGTTAGGAATAATATATTATTCAATTACTAATTATTTAACATATATAACTTTTAATACAAATATAAAAAGTAAGTTATGTAAATATTCTTGGTATTTTATCTTTTTAATAATGGTATTTTCTTTACTATGGACATATACAATGAAATTCATATTTATAAATATTTTATTGGATTTTTGTTATGTATTATGGATTATCTATATTGTGTGTTCATTAAAATATATACAAAATAAAAAACAGAAAGAAGAAGTAGAACAAGACGAAGATTTAATATCAAAGAATGATATATTTATGTATTTTATGATATCTGTTACATATATAATAATATCGTTTATGTATATTGATGAAATATATAATTTTGTAGAGTTCTTGGGATTAATAATTATTCAAACCATATATGCATTACCTGCAATAATTGCTTTAATCATAAATTTTGCGGTAAAAAAATTTAAAATACAAAATGAAAAGGGCATAAAAATAACAAAAATTATATATAATATTTTTACTGCAATATATTTAATATTAATGGGATTTGTCGCAGGTATTTTTTATTATTTAAAAGATCTTGATGTAGGACAATAGTTAATAACATTATAATATAAATTTAAAACACCGAAAACGAGGTAAAAATGCGGTCTATAATAACAAATCCGATAAAATTATTTTCATTTATTGTAATATTGCTAAGTTTGATATTATTAATCGGATGTCAATTTCATTGCCCTGATATTTATCTAAACAGAGAATTAGTCGAGAAACTTTATAATGAAGGACAACGTTATTATTCATTTAATATGTATTTTAATAAATCATATTATTTTTATAATTCTATCTTTCAGCTTTGGAGTTTTGGACTTACCGCTTTAATATTTTCACTGATATTTAAGATTAATGAATTTAAAAAATTTAAAGCTCTAAAACTATTTAATAATAAATTCTTTGCTTATTTTTGGGTAAATATTTCATATCTTATTTTAATTATATTGTATGGAAATGTTTTAGATAATACCGATAGTCTGTATGTAGAATGTTATAAATGTACTTCTCCTTTGTGCTGTGCAAGGTTAGGCGATGTAATTATACTTATATATATTACAGCTGTTTATTACCCAATCATTAATCTGTTAACATATATAACATTAAACACTAACATCAAAAGGAATTTCTATAATTTTCTATGGATAATTTTATTTATAAGTCTGCTTGCTTCATTAATTTTTTCTTTTGTGCAGCATTATACTAAACAAAATATTTTATTAGATTTCATATATATCGTATGGTTTGTATATATTATTAATTCTCTTCGTTTTTTAAAAGATAAAAAACAGGAAACAGTCGAAAATAAAAACAAATATATAATATCAAAAGGCGACATATTAATATATATAATTCTTGCAATTTTCTGTTCCATACTGACATTTTTCCTTAGTAAAACAAAATATTCCCCAATAAAAGTAATTTTAACGGATTTTACTTATTTAATACCTGCCATATTAGCAATAATAATAAATTTAATAATAAAATATTGTAATATCAATGAAAGAAGAATAAAGATAATAAAAGTAATATTTAATATATTTGCACTCATATATATAGTTGTAATGACTATACATTCAGTAATAACAAATGAACTTTTTAATTATTTAATAAAATAAATCTACTTCATATTTTATTAATAAAGTTAAAAATAGCATTCGTGTTAAATACATTATAATGTATATAACAAATTCAATATAATTATATCTTCTCGATTGATTAAATTAAAAAATAATGTATAATAAAAATATAAAATGTTTTGTTGATAAAACAAGATAATGTAAATCAAGAAAGGGAGAAATGATAAAGATAAATGGTTGAAGAGTTAAAAGAAAACAAACGCAATGAATTTTCAGATATTGAAATAGTGCGGGCGAGAGAGTTTATACAAGGAAGCGAGGGGTTTAGAGCTTGCGCGTATAAGCCGACTCCGAATGATGTATGGACAATAGGTTACGGGCATACGGGTTTAGTTGACGGAAAACCGATTACAAAAGGTATGGTTATAACTAAAGAAAAAGCGGAAGAACTTTACAGAAACGATTTTAAAGCGCACAGTACTCCGCTCAAAAAAGTAAAAGTCAGTTTAACGGGTAATCAAAAAATTGCACTTGTAAGTTTAATTTATAATATCGGTGCGGGTGCTTTTGAAAATTCTACATTGTTAAAAAAGCTAAACAGTGGTGATTATAAAGGCGCTGCAAATGAATTTGACAGATATATACATCAAAAAAATAAAAAAACAGGGAAGTATGAAGTTTTAAATGGATTAATTGACAGAAGGGCAAAAGAAAAAAAGTTATTTCTTACACCTGACGGAGAGTAAAATCACTTTCCGTCTTTTTCATATTTGCATAAAGCGTTATAATATATTTCTCCATTAACAAACCCAGAATAATCGGGACAAACTCCATAATTATTTATTTCGTCAGTCAATATCTTATCATTTTTATCGTATTGTTTTATATGTAGAAGACATAAAGCATTTACATTACAACCTACATCATATTTTATTAATTCATAATTAACAGGAACACCATCAACATCATAAATTGGATTTTCGATTGAATTAAATACTTTAAACCAGCCTGATATGGAATATTTACTTTTAGTTATGGAGTCTTTTTCTAAATAAATATCTTCCGTTAATTCTAACCATTTTTCATCAAATTCAGTTTTCATATGATTAACAGACTTAGAAAGTTTGTAATTTATTTCTGTTAAATGATTTATTTTGTCTTGTAGATATTTTCTTTCTGCATTCCAATTACTGATTTTTTTATGATCAATGTGTTTTTTAACAAAATATCCAAAAGTAAAAGATGATAATAATAAAAATATTGAAATGGATATAATAAAAAACTTTTTCATAGAAGTATTATATTAATTTATAAATTTAAAGACAATACGTCTATTGTGTTATAATACCTAAAAACTTTAAATTTAAATAAGGATAAAATTATGATTAATAATTTATTTAAAATTCATAAATTAATATTTTGTTCTTTATTATTTGCTCTGCTTATTTGTATTTTAAATTTTTCTTTATTATTTATTATAAAGTTTAATTCTTTTTATAATTTACTTGCATTTATACCATTTATATTAATCTTGTTGAGTTATTTTTTATATATCAAAAATATTGAAAATCTTAATAAGTTTTTAAAATGTATTTTACTTGTTTTTGCAGTGATATTACATATTATTAACATAGCTTTTATGGTTCTGCTCTTTGGTGTTTTATCATTTATTACAGAAATGAATAAAATTGATAAACAATATGAAAATCCTGCTGAATATACAATTGCTAAAAATAGTATTAATTCACAGTATAGAATAAATCATTTTCCTAATGAAATTCCCACTGAGGCAAAAAATATCCATTTTTACAAATATTGTAATTCTTGGTTTGGAAGTGAAGGAATGTTATTAGAATTTGATATTGATAAAAAATATATAGAAAACGAATTACAAACATATAAGTTTATAGCGATAGACAATATTCCTAAAAATCCGGAATATGATAGTGGATATAATATATATAATCACATGTTAGCAGGAAGCAATAATTTTGATATAAATAATTTTACTTTTTATGTAATTAATAATAGAAATAATGAAAATCCGTCAGGACATCATTTCCCTTATCATTACGGAATAGGTGTAAACAAAGAACATAACAGAATACTTTATTATTATGATTGCCCTGATTAGGCGAAAATAAAAGCCGTAATTAAGAATATAACAGCTCATACTCTGCCAAATCTTGATATTATTTACAATTATTAACATTTGTCTGTAACTTAGTGTTTTTCATGGTTTCGGGCATATTAGACAATGTTATAAACTATATTTTTATACGATATATCTTGTAGACATAATAAAGTAGGTTTATATTAATAATATAGTGTATAACACAATTTAAATAAGCATTTAATAAGTTAAGGAGGAAAAATGTTTTGGGATGAACATGAAGATAAAATGCAAAGGAGAGCAGATATTCTGTTCCCTACAATGAAAGATAAAAAAGAAAAAGAAAATATTAAAAAAACAATAGGGCTTGGCGTATCAAGGTTTGATATTAATAAAGAAGACAATGAAAATTTAACTAATTCTAAAAAACATAATAATGGAGAATGGGCAGAAATATTAGCTGAACATATTAAAAATCAACAAAAAGAAAAAAAACGTGAAGATATACTATATCCGACAATGAAAGATAAAAAAGAAATAATCAAAGAAGAACCGAATATTGAACAAATAAAAATAAATAAAAAAGATATAGGTTATGTAACAGGCGGTGCTGCGGATATTAATTCAAAAAATTTAAATTATAACAATTTAAAAAATACAATACAAACAGAAAATGACAGAAATTTTTTTACAGCCTTAGAAAAAGTTTTTGGTTCTGAAGGCAAATATTCTAACAATTCTAAAGATAAAGGTGGACCAACTAACATGGGGGGGGGTAACTCAATCAACATACAATGATTACTGTAGAAGGCATAAATTACCTCATAAAGATGTAAAAAACTTGTCAAAAGAAGAAACTATACAAATATATTATAATGATTATTGGTTGAAATCGGGTTTAGATAAGGAGAATGATCCGATAAAATCCTTAATAATTTTTGATACAGCTGTATTACATGGAGTTGGACGAACAAAGGAATTTTTAAATAAATCAAATGGAAATTTAAATAAATTTCTTGAACTAAGACGTGAATACAATAAAAATACCATAGAAAAACATCTTGATCAAAAAGAATTTGAAAAGGGTTGGTATAATAGAATAGATAGATTAGAAAAAATATTAAAAAGATAGGAATCAATTAAAGGAAATAAAAATTAATAAGTAGTTATTTCCTTTTCATTGGTATAACTATAATATATTTGTTCTAACAATAAAGCTCTTTGCTTTTTCAAATTAGCTATAGAAGAAAAACCTAAGGTTTGGTTAACAGTTCCGTCACATTCAGAAATAAACTTGTTAATTGCTATTTTACTGCTATTAAAAGATTTATTCCAATCGTTTTGAGAATTGATAATAACAGTATATTCATCTTTATTCATAATATCTTTTAAATTTTTTAATTGTTTTTGAATTTCTTTATCCCACGCTTTTTCATTTTCTTTTGCACAGTCTGAATAAAGGTACGGATGAGTTGACTCTACACATTTTTCAAGTTCTATATCAATAGGGTGTTTATATTCTTCTAAATTATAATCTTCTTTTTGGCTGTTATTTTTACTTAAGCTATGTTCTAATTTCTTAATTTTACTTATTAAATCATTATTAACAATCTTCAAGTTAAATTTTTCATTAGTTAAATAAAAAATTTTTTTATCATCAATGTGTTTTTTAACAAAATATCCCATAGTAAAAGCGGATAATAATAAAAATATTGAAATGGATATAATAACAAACTTTTTCATAGAAGTATTATATTAATTTATAAATTTAAAGACAATACGTCTATCGTGTTATAATACCTAAAAACTCTAAATTAAAATAAGGTTTACGAATATGATTTTACGAAATAATATATTTGTATTTTTTATATTAGGATTAATTCCGGTTTTATATTTTATTTTTCCAATTAATGAAAATTTTATTAAGTATGGTTTACCTAATTTATTTGGAGTAATGTTTGATAGCTTTATACCTATGATAGTAGCTATTTTAATGAAC
>CANPYB010000087.1 GCA_947587605.1 Candidatus Gastranaerophilales bacterium | reverse complement strand
TCAAATCCGTCCATTTCAACTAAAAGCTGGTTTAATGTCTGCTCACGCTCATCATGTCCGCCGCCTAAGCCCGCCCCTCTTTGTCTGCCGACTGCATCAATTTCATCTATAAATACTATACAAGGTTGATGTTTTTTAGCCTGCTCAAATAAATCTCTTACCCTTGAAGCACCAACACCGACAAACATTTCAACAAAGTCAGAACCGCTTATTGAGAAAAACGGAACTCCCGCTTCACCGGCTACTGCTTTTGCCATTAATGTTTTACCCGTGCCGGGCGCGCCTACCAAAAGCACGCCTTTGGGTATTTTTGCTCCTAGTTTTATATATTTTTCACCGTTTTTAAGAAAATCAACTATTTCCTCTAACTCTTGTCTTTCTTCATCAATTCCCGCAACATCTTTAAAGGTAACTTTTACTTTACTGTCCAGCATCATTTTAGCTTTGCTTTTTCCGAATGATAATGCCTGCGACCCGCCCGTTTGTATCATTTTTGCCATTATAAATAAAAACGCAATGATTAATATTATCGGAAGTGATGAACCTATAATCCCCATAAATGATGAATTTTCATTATTATTTTGTATTTCTACGTTAACATTATTTTCCCCTAATGTAGAAATCAGCGTATTATCGTTGGAAGGAATATTAACTTTGTATATTAATTGCGCAGTTTCTCTTTCTTTACCGCCCACTGTGGTTTTTATTGAATTATCAACAGGATATGCCGTTAATGTATCTTTTCCTACAATAACTTTATTTATTTGAGCCGAACGCACTTTTGATAAAAACTCGGTATATGATAAATTTTTAGTCGATGTTGTCGGACCGCCAAGCATAAGTGCTACAAAAATTAACACTAATAAGCCTACCATAATCCATATTCCAAATGAGCGATTTTTATTCATTTTTTATCCTTTTTTATTTTTTTTAAATTATACCATTTTTTACGGAATTAATTAAACCCTGCCATACTTATCTTCATATCTTATAATATCATCTTCCGATATATAGTCGCCTTTTTGCACTTCTAAAATTTTTAGTATGTTTTGTCCCTCGTTTGCAAGTGAATGCTTTGATTTTACGGGAATATCAATACTTTGACCTTTTTGCAGTTTTACCTCTTTTTCATCTGTTTTAACTGTTGCAATTCCGTCTAATATTACCCAATGCTCTGACCTGTGATTGTGAGATTGCAGTGATAATCTTTGTTTTGGAGAAACGGAAATTATTTTTGTAAGCCAGCCCTCACCTGTGTTCAATACCGTATAATTACCCCACGGACGTATTACCGTTCTATGAGTTTTCAGTAAATTTTTATCACGTTTTTTAATTTCCGAGATTAGTTTATTCATTTCTTGAAGTTGTGATTTATCGGCTGCAAAAACGGCATCTTCTGTTTCCACTATTATTTTATTGTTCACATCAGATACACAAACAAGTTCCTTTGATGAATATACAAGCGAATTTTTTACATTTTCCGTTAATACATTTCCCTCAATAACATTAGAATTTTTATCTTTAGAACATTTTTCATAAAGCGCATTCCAAGACCCTAAATCCATCCATTGAGTTTGTGCTTCAACCATTACTAAATTTTTTACCTTTTGGATTACCGCACTGTCAATTGAGGCAGATATGATATTTTCATAATACTTGTAATCTATTTTTAAATTTTTATCAAACATTTCTTTATTGAAGTTTTTGCAAACTTCAGGCGCACTTTTCTCTATTGCTTCAAGTAAAACGGATACTTTAGAAACATATATTCCGCTGTTCCAATAACAGTTTTTTATTTTTGTATATTCCAATGCTTTATTATAATCGGGTTTTTCTTCAAACTTTTCAACCCTTTTGCCGCCTTGAAAATTCTCACCCGTAATTATATAGCCATAGCCCGTTTCAGCATAACTCGGTCTTACCCCCATTGCGGCTATAAACCCTTTTGCCGCAATTTTTGTCATTTTATTTAATGCTTCCTTTAATTTTTCTTCATTTTTTACTTTAAAATCAACAGGCATTATTACTACTGTTTCATCGCGTTTGCCTTTTATATACGTCAATGCGGCAGCAATTGCCGCTGCCGTATTTTTTTGCATTGGCTCCAACAATAATTTTAGGCTTTTATTAATTTCATTTAATTGTAACCTGCTATCTTGAGCAATATTTATATTTGCTGCGATTATTATATTTTGAGCTTTAGTAACTTTTAAAGCAAAATCACATGTTCTTTGCAGAAGTGATTTTTCTTTATTAAGTTTTAAAAGTGATTTAGGATTAATTTCCCGCGATATAGGCCATAATCTTTCGCCTAATCCGCCCGCTAATATTATAAATTTCATATATTATCCTTTACTATTTATACTACCACATTAACTTTATTTCTCAAATTGAAAAGATATGTAAAGATAACTCAATGAATATTAACATTTTATTAGGATAAATTATATAATATTCTTAACAATATGTTAGGCTTTTTATAAAAAAGGGGATTTTTTATGGGTTTATCAGCAGTTGAAAATATAGAAAATAAAGAATTTTCACCTAAAGAAATCAGAGATTTGTTAGGTGTAGATAATTATACTATTCAAGAACTTTGTAAAATAGCTGACATTAAACTTAAAAGAAATGAAAGAGGACTTACTTATTTTACTAAAGATGATGCTGATTTACTTTCCAAAGTTTCATCGGAAAACCATAGGGAAGTTTTACACTCCAATCCTATTATGAAACATCCGCGTTATGTTTCAAGTTCTTCTGTTTCAAGATTAATTGATTCATTAAAGGAAATGCAAAAATCAGTTACGGATAAAATGGCTTCTATCTTGGATGAAAAACTTGACGGCATGGATGATGTTGTTATGGAACTCATTAGAGTTAAAACCGAAAATGAAACTTTAAAATTTAAAATTAATGAATTAAATAAAGAAAGTTATAAACTTAAAAAAGAACTTAATTCTTTCAAAAAAGTTCCTTTCGGGTTTTACGCAAAAACTTCGGTTAATGATAATAAATTTTAATTAAACTTTGCTTCTTTTACAGTATTATCATCATTCCAGTATACTTTTAAATTGCAGGAAAGTTTGTGATAGTTTGCTTGATTTATTGACGTGCATTTTATTGCATCTTCAAACTTTAAAATGCCTTTAGCAGTAACGTTTTTTACCATATCGCATAAAAGCATGGCACTGCCTGCAATAGTTGAGTCTTTATTTACAAGCATGTTATTTTTCTTATATATTGTTTGTCCCGCAAAAATCATCTCATTATCTTCGCTGTGAGCTAAAGGAAGTGCATCACTTATCAATAAAATTTTATTTAAGTTCTTTTGTTTTATTGTTATTTTTATTACATCATCACTTACGTGAATTGAATCGGCTATTAATTCAACAAAAATTTCATCATTTGTTAAAGCCGAAATAACGCTTGAAGCTCCCCTGTGCGTAAAATTTCCCATAGCATTATATAAGTGTGTCACTTGATTTATCCCTTTTAATTCTGTTCCTATTGAATGACCGAGGGATACTTTAACTCCGTTTCTTTTCAAATAAGAAACGAATTCACCGTTTTTATCAAATTCGGGTGCTATTGTTATTATTTTGATAAGTTCATCTTCTATTTGTTTATATATATTAATATCTAATGGCTGAATATATTTTTTTTCGTGTATACCGCTTTTGTCGGGATTTATAAAAGGACCCTCCAAATGAATGCCGGCTATTTTTGCGGTATTTTGTTTTTGTCTTGATTGGACTTCTTTTATTACTTCAATTTGCTTTTTTATTTTTTCAAGACTGTCAGTCATAAGAGTCGGAAAAAACCAATCAACGCCGCATTTATAAGCGAGTTTTTCCGCACATTCTTCAAGTTCCTCCGCGCTGCACCGCATAAAATCACACCCGAATGCGCCATGTATATGCTGTTCTATAATTCCGTTTGTTTCTTTCATTTTTGCCTCAATGATTCTACTGCCGAACTTATATTTTCGCTTTTAAATATGTAATTACCTGCAACAAGCGCATTTGCGCCATAATCTGTACAAATTTTTGCGGTTTCTTTGTTTATACCGCCATCAACTTCTATTATAAGATTTTCCGGTGCTAAGTTTTTTATTTCTTTAATTTTAAGCGCGCACTCATCCATAAATTTTTGACCGCCAAATCCGGGTTCAACAGTCATTACAAGTAGTAAATCCGCATACGGTAATAAATCTTTTATTTCATTTACTTGTGTTTTAGGTTTTATTGATATTCCCGCCTTTTTACCTAACGTTTTTATTTGATTAATTAATTCTAAAGATTTTCCTTTCGCCGCTTCATAATGAAATGTTATTATGTCCGCCCCCGAGAGCGCAAAATCATTTATATATTTTTCGGGATTATCAATCATCAAATGAACATCAAGCGGTATATTACATACGCGTCTTATTGCTTTTACAACAGGCGCTCCGATTGTAAGATTTGGCACAAAATGACCGTCCATTACATCTATATGAACCCAATCAGCGCCTGCAATTTCAAGACGATTTATTTCACTTTCCAGATTTGCGAAATCACTTGACAGTATTGAGGGAGCTATTATAACTTTATTCATTTTCCTCCTTATCTATCAATTTCAGCTTTATTAAAGCCTTTTTTGCCGCTTGTTTTTCCGCGTCTTTTTTTGTTTTTCCGCGTCCTTGTCCCAAAATCTCACCTTTATAGCTTACCGTTGCTTCAAACTCTCTTTTATGCGCCTTGCCTGTTTCTCCCGTTAATTTATATTCCGGCAAATCTTTATTTTTGCTTTGGGTGTATTGCTGTAACAGTTCTTTGTAATTGTAATGCTCAATGGTTTCTTCGTCAAACCCTGTCGGAATATCATTATACAGTCCGTAAATAAATTCTTTTACACTGTCAGCACCGCTGCTTTTATATATTGCACCAAGCATAGCCTCCATTGCACACGCTTTTATCGACTCTTTATCGCGTCCGCCGTCTTTTTCTTCGTGTTTACCAATTTGTATAAATTTATCTATACCGATTTTTTTTGCTAATCCTGCCAAAAAATTATCACTTACCAGTCTGCTCCTTATTTTAGTAAGTTTTCCCTCATCATAGTCAGGATATTTATCGTACAATAATTCACTTACATATAACCTTAAAACCGAGTCGCCAAGAAATTCCAATCTCTCATAATCTTTTCCGTTTTCATTTCCCGCTTCAAAGTTGAATGAAGAATGAGTCAAAGCCTCATCCGCTATCTCAAAGTTTAGATATTTTAAGCCTAAAATATCTGATAACTCTTTTAATTGTTCTATTCTAGCTGCAGATAACATTTAATACTTTCTTCACTAAATCAGCTAACATATTAAAATCTATACCCGTTAAAATAAAATATTTAATGTAATAATAAGCAACGGGAACTGAAAATAAATAACTGTCTGCCCGGTCTAAAAAACCGCCGTGCCCCGGAAGCGAACTGCCCGAATCTTTAACCCCTGCATCTCTTTTTATTAAAGACTCCGATAAATCGCCAAGCTGAGCCATTACTGTTATTATTATGCTTAATACTACTGAGTGATAAAGTGATATTCCTATAAGTAAACCTATTATTACTCCTGTAATAACCGCAAATACTCCGCCCGCGATTGCACCTTCTATCGTTTTTTTAGGACTGATTACGGGGGATAATTTATGTTTTCCGAACCTTATTCCGAAAAAGTATGCCGCAATATCGGTTACCAGTATTACAAAAAATATAAATAACAGGAAATAAAGCCCCTGTTTAAAACTTATACCAAATAAATTTACTTCGGGACCTAACTGCCTTACTAAAAACACATGGCAAGGCATCCACGCAATAAGAAAACCGAGGATTGTTGTTGCTACATTTGCTATATAAGGCTGGCGGCCTCTGAACAAAACCGCTAAAAACGAACCAATTGTTCCGCACAAAAGAACAAGAGGAATTAAATTATCATACCCGCTGGCAGATATTAATACCATTGATACAGAAGTTATTAATATTACTTTAAAAAACGGCAAAAAACCTTTATTGTGCAATATATCGGCATATTCTTTTGACGCTGTTATAATAAATAACAACAATAGAGCAAGCAGAAATTTTCCGCCCGCAAGTATACAGCCAAATACAAGTGCACCGACTAAGAAGCCCGTTATTATTCGGTTTTTCAATATATTGCCGACAACAGCCACTATACCGTTAATACCTCTTTTTCTTTTTCAGCGGATAAATCATCTGACATTTTAATATATTTATCTGTAATTTTTTGGATTTTATCTTGAGCATCTTTTACCATATCCTCAGATAAATTTTCGGATTTTTCTATTTTTTTAACATCATCTGTCATATCACGTCTGATATTGCGGATTGCAACTTTAGTATCTTCGCAAACTTTTTTTACGTCTTTGCAAATTTCTTTTCTTTTATCCGTCGTCAACGGAGGGAATACCAATCTGACAACAATACCGTCAGAGCTTGGATTAATACCCAAATCTGCTTTAACCAATGCTTTTTCAACATCCTTTAAAATTGTTTTGTCATAAGGAGCAATAACAAGAGTTGTACCGTCTTGAACGCTTACCTGCGACAATTGTCTTAACGGAGTAGGAGTTCCGTAATATTCAACCAAAACTTTATCTAAAATCATCGGATTTGCTCTGCCCGTTCTTATTGACGCAAACTCTTTTTTCATTTGCCCTATTGCTTTTTCCATTTTCTCCGTGCCTGCCGTGTATATTGCATCAACTGCCATTTTAACCTCCTACATAAGTTCCTATATTTTCACCTTTTAATATTTTAATAATGCTTCCTTTTGCTGCAAAATCAAATACCACAATGGGTATGGAATTTTGTTTACA
>CANPYB010000086.1 GCA_947587605.1 Candidatus Gastranaerophilales bacterium | reverse complement strand
AACCGCTTTTAAAATTATTTATAAAAGCAGGCTCAAAGGTAAGGATACACTCCTCCGGCATAAAATTTTCAAGAGCAATAAGAGAAGGAATAAAAAAAGGAGCCGTAACTGTTGTAATTTCGCCGGATTCCGTTAATAAAGAAACATATAAAAAGGTAAAAAGAACCGACAAATCAAATAACGTCTGGGATAATATAAAACATTACAGAAAAGGACTTAAAGAAGAGTTTGCCCAGCTTGTAAAAGTAAAATACATAATTATTCCGGGGATAAACGATACTTTTGAAGAAATAACGGAATTTTTAAATAAAATCAAATCACTTGATATAAAAAGCATAATAGTTGATGTTGAATACACTTATGCCAATGAAAACATACAAAATATATCACCTCATGTATATATGTTAATGGATTATATGGAAAATTTTGCAAAAGAAAATAATATAAACTACGCACTATATGATTCTGCAATATATGCACAGCAGCAAAGAAATTTTGAAAATAAAGAAGAAATTAACTCACAAAATATCGAAGAAATAAAACAACAAAATGTAAATAAGAATATAAAATATTGCTGACTTATGATAAAATTTTTATAAGTTATGGAGTAAAGACATGATAAGTACAAAAGATGTGGAACATGTGGCGAAGCTCGCCAGACTTGAATTAACCGAAGAAGAAACCGAAAAATATTCAAAACAGCTTGGTGAGATATTAAAATACGTAGAACAAATGAATGAAGTGGATACAACAGGCATAGAGCCTATGCCTCATGCACTTCCGGTATACAACGTAATGCGTGAAGATGAAGTTAAATATGAACAGACAAAAGAAGAATTGATGGCGAATGCGCCTTATGAAGAGAACGGATTTTTCAGAGTCCCGAAAATAAACTGATAGATTGAGGAATTAATGAGCACAAAATACATATTTGTAACAGGCGGAGTAGTATCATCATTAGGAAAAGGAATAGTAGCTGCGTCTTTGGGCAGATTATTAAAAGCAAGAGGGTTTAGCGTAGTAATACAGAAATTTGACCCCTATATAAATGTCGACCCCGGAACAATGAGTCCTTTTCAGCACGGAGAAGTATTTGTAACGGATGACGGTGCTGAAACAGACCTTGATTTAGGTCACTATGAAAGATTTACCGATACAAACCTCGGACAAATAAATAACGTAACCTCGGGCAGTATATACCAAACGGTAATTAATAAAGAACGTCACGGAGATTATTTAGGGGCAACCGTTCAAACAATTCCTCATATAACAAACGAAATAAAATCAAGAATAAAGAAAGCAACACAGCAGTTTAAACCCGATTTTATAATAGCTGAAATCGGCGGAACAATAGGTGATATAGAGAGCTTGCCTTTTATTGAAGCAATAAGACAATTCCGTTCGGAAACGGGATTCGGTAACAGTTTATCAATACATGTAACATTACTTCCGTATCTGCCGACATCGGGAGAATTAAAAACAAAACCCTCGCAGCACAGCGTAACAAATTTAAGAAGTTTAGGCATTCAACCCGAAATTCTTGTTTGCAGAACCGCAAAACCGATACCGAAAAAGGAAAAAGAAAAATTGGCATTGTTTTGCTCGGTACCTAAAGATGCCGTTATTGAGTGCAGGGATATGAAAAGCATATATGAAGTTCCGCTTGCACTCGAAGAACAAAATATGGCAGCGGTAGTACTTCAAAGATTATTTATGCAGGATGTAAAACCAAATTTAGAATCTTGGAAAAATCTTGTTTATAAAATAAAAAATCCCGAAAAAACAATAAAAATTGCAATTGCGGGCAAATATACAAAACTGTCAGACGCATATATATCGGTAGTTGAATCATTAAAACACGCAGGATATAATCATAATGCGCAAATAGACATTAAATGGATAAATTCTGAAGAATGCCTTGAATATGAAAAAGCAAAAGAAGCACTTGCTGATGTAGACGGGCTTGTAGTTCCGGGCGGTTTCGGCATAAGAGGCATAGAGGGGAAACTAAACGTAATAAGATATGCAAGAGAAAATAATCTGCCGTTCTTAGGGTTGTGCCTTGGTATGCAGTGTGCGGTTATTGAATATGCAAGGAATGTTGTGGGTTTAAAAGACGCAAATTCAATGGAATTTAATGAAAATACCCCGTATCCCGTTATAGATTTAATGACGGAACAAAAAAACGTAGAGGGCTACGGCGGAACAATGAGACTGGGCAAATTTGAATGCCGTATTCAAAAAGGAACAAAAGCAGAAAAAGCATACGGAACGGACGTAATATTTGAACGCCATCGCCACAGATATGAAGTAAATAACGAATACCGCAAACAAATATCAGACGCAGGATTAGTATTTTCAGGTCTGTCACCCGACGGAATGCTGTGCGAAATGGTAGAACTTCCGCAGAATGATTGGTTTGTAGCATGCCAGTTCCACCCCGAATTCAAATCACGTCCCGAACATCCTCATCCGTTATTTGCAGGATTAATCAATGCCGCAAACAAAAGGGGTGAAGTAAAAAACAAAGAACTTACAAAAGTTTAAATAAAAAAAATAATATAAAAGAAATCAATCAATAATAAGGCTCTTTAAAAACTTATAAACAATTTCAAGTTTTTGACTATCTTCGGATAAAAGGTCAATATAAGTTTTAATTTCTTTTAAAAGTTCTTCATTTGACTTCAAATGTCCGACGGCGAAAAGTTCCTCATAGTTAGTATTTAGCTCAAAAACAATTTTATCAAGAGTTTCCGCAGTAAGAAAATTCTCCCCGACTTCAATTCCGCTTAATGTCCTTGGCGAAATATCAACTGCCTCTGCAAGCTGTTCTTGCGTTAATCCTCTTTTTTGTCTTATTCTTTTAATTTTTTTCCCGAGTTCTTGCTTTATTCCCATTTTAAACACCGTATTTATTAGAAATTAAATTTCATCTTTTTTGTATTAATTTGATATTTAATTTATTCTATATTAATTTTTGTAAAGCTAAAATGAGCTTTAATATCAACTTATCGGACATAATTTGAAATTTAATTTCTAATTTTTAGCAATTTAATGAGATAAAATTTCTTTAATAAATCATAAGAAGTTTCACAAATTAAAAATAAAGAAAGGAAAAAAATTATGGGCATGGAAAAAGCATTTTTATCACCGTTAATGATAACGGCAACCGGAACAGATGTTGCGGACAAAGAATTAAAAGGAATGACAAAAGACAACAAAAAAGCAGCAAGAAGATCAATTGCAAAAAACAATTGTAAGACAATCTGCAAAGATGTAGTAACGATAGCAGGAGGCGCAGCTGCTGCTGCAGGAGTTACAAAAGCAGTTGCTTCATCTAAGGTTCTACAAAAAGCAATAACATCAGCAGCCGCACTATTTAAAACTTGTATTAAAGATTTCACAAACATTTCTATGGTAGAAAAAGCACTACCATTTATAACTAAAGCAGCAGGATTTTTAAAGGCTCTGCCCGGACCCGCAAAAATAGCAGGTGTTGTTATTGCAATAATTACATTAGGTTTACTTAAAATTAATCACGATAAAAAGAATTTTGACAACGGAAAAGTTGTTCAAGAAGGTATTGATAAATCAAAACTTGAAAATACGCTTTAAATTAAAAAAGCTCCCGATTGGGAGCTTTTTTTAATACATTTTATCCATATCTTTAGATTTTTTTCGCCAATCTTTAACCACTTTAACTTGCAAATCTAAATATACTTTTTTCCCTGCGGTTTCTTCAAGCTCTTTTCTTGCTTCCGTTCCGATTTTTTTAAGCATAGAAGCATTTTTGCCTATTATAATACCCTTTTGAGTTTCCTGTTCAACAACAATTTGAGCACAAATGCGGTCAATGTTTTCTTTTTCTTCATAACTGTCAATAATAACTGCAACGCTATGCGGAACTTCATCATGAGTATATAAAAGTATTTTTTCCCTTATAAGTTCACGGGCGATATTACGCATTGTTTCATCGGTTATTTCATCATCTTCATATATTTTTTCGCCCGCAGGCAGTTTGCGTGTAATATTTTTTATTAAAGTATCAAAGTTTCTGCCTGTTTTAGCGGAAATCTTTATGCAGGAATAATTTTTTTCAAACAATGTTTTATAAGTTAAAAGATTTTCTTCGCGCTTTGTTAAATCCTTTTCTAAATCATATTTATTAGCAATAATAAGCATTTCTCCGTTATATGATTTTAAAACATTTTCAACAATCCATTTGTCGCCTCTGCCCGCCGAAGTTGAACCGTCTACAACAAATAAAACCAAATCCACATCGGGTATGGCGCTTTTTGCTTCATCAACAAGACATTCACCCAATTTATCAATCGGCTTATGTATTCCGGGGGTATCAACAAACACAATTTGAGCTTCATCGGTTGTTAAAATCCCGTTTATTCTTCTTCTTGTTGTTTGAGCTTTATTCGTTGCAATTGCAATCTTTTGTCCGATAAGCCTATTTAATATAGTGGATTTACCTACGTTAGGACGCCCGATTATTGCAACATATCCGAATTTAAAGTGTTTCATTTGTCTGCGCAGTTTCTTCCGTTTTTTCCGCTTCAATAAACGGAGTATCTTTTCTCATAATAACTCTTGAAATTCTGATACCGTCAAGCTCTATAACTTCAAAAGAAAGATTTTTATCTTCAACCCTGTCACCGATTTCAGGCTCTCTACCGAGAAGCCCGAAAACGTATCCGCCTATGGTTTGAAAATCCTCGCTCGGAATATCCAAATCATATTTTTCATTTATATCTTCAATATCCATTTGAGAAGAAACATTTAAAGTATTATCATCTATTTTAATAAGTTCGGGAACAGGTGCTTCATCAAACTCGTCATATATCTCACCGACTATTTCTTCAATGATATCTTCAACGGTAACAATACCTGCGATACCCCCGTGTTCATCAACCACGGCAGCTATTTGATTTTTGGTGGTGGTAAAATCATTCAATAAATCGCTGATAAACTTATTTTCGGGGATTATAAGAATTTCTCTTGCGAGCGATTTTATATTAAATCCCTCCTGCTCATAGGTTTTATCCCTAAGTGCCTTTAGAGCGTCTTTTGCGTTTATAACACCTATTAAATTATCGACAGTATCTTCATAAATCGGAATGCGAGTATGCCCCGATTCAATAATAACATCAATTAAAGTATTAAGATTATCCTCTGCATCAATAAACTGGACTTTCGGGCGCGGAACCATTATTTCTTTTACAACAGTCTGTGCAAAAGAATAAAAATTTGAAAGCATTGAGGCTTCTTTATCATCAATAACTTCAATTTTTTCGCCCTCTTGAATGATTTTATCGAATTTATTTTCCCAATTTTCCTCTGCGTCATTTGAATCTATTTCAACGGAAACATGAGAAATATTTTTAATATTTTCTCTGATTTTACGCTCAACCATTTCCGTGATGTCATCAGCTTCTTTTACTTGAATATCGGGGTCAACTTCTATTTTTATATTAACAATTAAGCCCGAAGTTCCCATATTCATAGTTTTTAATTCTTTAACACAGCTGACACAGTGCAAATTTTCGGCAATTTGTTTAATAACTTCTTCAACCTGCGGTTCTGCGGATAATCCTGTTAAGAAGTTGACGTTGTTTTTAAGCATATAACCCGCTAAGAATAAAAGCAGGGAAGCAATAATACCCGAAGCAATGCCATCTGGGATATGTGCAATATTTGCAGGCAGAAGTTTTGAAACAGAAACAGCAATAAAAGCAACTATAACACCCGTTAGAGCAACAACATCTTCATACCAAACATATTTTGTAGTGGGAGTATTAATTTTATGTACGTATTTAATTGACTTAATAAAATCTAAAACAGGGTTCTTGTGTTCAATCTGTGATTCTTCAAGCACCGCATGAACAGCACTGTTAACAGCCCAGCTTTCAAAGCAGATAC
The DNA here is from genome assembly GCA_947587605.1 of Candidatus Gastranaerophilales bacterium. Taxonomy (GTDB): domain Bacteria; phylum Cyanobacteriota; class Vampirovibrionia; order Gastranaerophilales; family Gastranaerophilaceae; genus Avigastranaerophilus. Next base: position 945 of record CANPYB010000086.1, on the reverse strand, counting down.
TTGCAATAAGTATAACCGCAAGTACTTGATAATTGCTTAAAAGCTGTTTATTAACAAAAATCTTATCATAAGCACTGATTAAAGAAACGGCAGCACCGATAAACATCAAAATACAGGCAATAATAGTCCAAACATTAGTTTCAAGCCCATGGCCGAAAGGATGTACCCTATCAGACGGTCTTGAACCTCTTTTTAATCCGACCATAAGGCAGATACTGTTAAATGAATCCACTCCCGAGTGAACCGCTTCCGCGAACATAGCAGAACTTTTCGTAAAATACCATGAAGCAAATTTAATCAAAGTAATAAAAACATTAGCTAAAAAAGCCCGAACTACTGCTCTAAATTTAAGATTAACATTTTGTTTTTTTTCAAGATTATCCGCGGCAGGTTCTACACTTTGGTTTTCCTGTGCGGGATTTGAGTCTGATGTCATTTTTACCCTTAATTGTTATATAACGAGGTATATTATAAAATAAATAAATAAAAATGTCTATTGTGATAAATATAATGGTTTACAAGGCAAAATGAACTATTTACCATTGTTTTTTATAAACTTTTAATCTGAAATAGTCATAGGGTGCCAATATTGCCCAAGCACCGGCACATGATGCTCCATAGGACAAATTAATAAAAATGCTGATGATATATAATAAAACACATAGAGCTAATGTATATATTATTGCTTTTAACCACATTCCCTTCAAAAGGTAGTAAAACGGACCAAAAAATCCTGCTGCTAATATAGTCCATATCCCTCCATTTTTAAAATAAATTGAACATAAAATCTCCATACTTCCAGATTGTTGATATTCTTTATTAAACTGTAAAAAAACTTTATCATCACAGCAATATTTGTTTATTATTTTAAATCTGGTTTTCCAGGACTCACTTACATTTAAATTATCTATTACAACTTCATCAATCATATAAATTTCTCCTTAA
>CANPYB010000085.1 GCA_947587605.1 Candidatus Gastranaerophilales bacterium | reverse complement strand
GGGCGGGAGCTGCAGAAGGCGCTATTGACGCTGCAAACATACTAAAACCTGCTCTTTCAAGAGGCGAAATACAAGTTATAGGTGCAACAACTCTTGAAGAATACAGAAAATACGTAGAAAAAGACCCCGCACTTGAAAGACGTTTCCAATCAATAATAATAGAAGAACCCTCTGTTGAAGATACTATTGAGATTATAAAAGGGTTAAAACCCAAATATGAAGACCACCATAAACTAAAAATATCCGACGAAGCAATAGTAGCGGCAACAGAACTTTCATACAAATACATTACAGACAGATTTTTACCCGATAAAGCAATAGATATAATAGATGAAGCTGCGTCAAAATTGAGAATACAAACAAGCGCACTCCCGCCTGAGGGTAAAGAACTTGAAAAACAGCTAAAAGCCGTTATAAAGGAAAAAGAAGAAGCCATAAGAAATCAAGAATTTGAAACAGCTTCAAATTTGAGAGATGATGAAGCGGACTTAAAAGAAAAAATCCGTGAAATGTCATTAAAATGGCGTGAAGATAATGAAGAAAACAAACCCACGGTTACAGCAGAGCAGGTAGCTCAAGTAGTAAGCCAAATGACAGGCATACCTACAACAAAAATAACCGAGGGTGAAAGTGAACGATTATTAAAACTTGAAGAAACACTTCATAAGCGTGTAATTGGTCAAGATCAGGCAGTTGTAGCGTTATCCAAATCAATAAGACGTGCAAGAGTCGGATTAAAGTCACCAAATAGACCAATTGGAAGCTTTATCTTTTCAGGCCCTACTGGCGTAGGTAAAACAGAGCTCGCAAAAGCTCTGGCAGAAGCAGTATTTGGCAGTGAAGATAATATGATACGTGTTGATATGTCAGAATTTATGGAAAAACATTCAACTTCTAAATTAATCGGTTCACCTCCAGGATATGTCGGCTATGATGACGGAGGACATTTAACCGAATTAATCAGAAAGAAACCCTATAGCGTAATCCTTTTTGATGAAATTGAAAAAGCCCACCCTGACGTATTTAACATAATGCTTCAAATACTGGATGACGGTCGATTAACCGATTCTAAAGGCAGACACGTTAACTTTAAAAATACAATCATCATTATGACAAGCAATGTCGGAGCAAGTATGATAACAAATACAAGTAAACTTGGCTTTAGTGTTGCTGAAGATGAACAAAAAGATAAATATGAAAAATTAAAAGATACAGTAATGGAAGAAATGAAAAAATCTTTCCGTCCTGAATTTTTAAACAGAATTGATGATATTATAGTATTTGCTCATCTTTCTAAACCAGAAATCCGTGAGATTGTAGATTTAATGCTTAATGACTTGTTCAAACGCTTAGAATCTCAAAACTTAAAGATTGAAGTAACTGATGAAGTTAAAGATTATCTTGGTGATGCAGGATATTCTGAAGCCTACGGTGCAAGACCTTTAAGAAGGTTAATTCAAAAACGTATAGAAGACGGTCTGGCAGAAGAAATCTTATCTGGTAAGTATTCAGAAGGCGATAAAATAGTATTAAAACTTAAAGATGAAAAAATCGTCTTTGATTGCGAAAAAGCATAAAATAGAATAAAACTTAATAAAAAGCTCCCATAATTGCATGGGGGCTTTTATTTTGCAAAAGAAAATGTTATAATACGGTTATGAGAAAAATATTATTAAACTGTTTAGCTTCTTATTCATCTGACACCTGAAGTGAGTGTTCATTTTATAGTGTCATTTTTTAATTATTAAAGAAGAAAAGGCGGTTTTTTATGTATAAATTTACTGTACGTTTTTCAGTAATATATTTATTACTTACTTTAGGGTTGCTTTTCAGCGTATTAATTTTTAATATGCCTCAACTGTTAAACGGCAACAAAATCGTGTTGTTCACGTTTTTCAATGCTGTAATGCTTGTAGGGGTCGGAATATTCTTTATGATATTTAAAGAAAGAATAATTCTTTATTTGGAAAATTACAGACGCGAAAAACAAATTTAGTTATTCTTAAATAAGTAAAAAGTCTTATCAGATATCATATTTTTGATACACGCAATAATATATATTTTCTGATTTTTCTATTTCGCACAATTGTTCAATTTCTAATGCAGTTTCCTGTTTGGTTTTCACAAGGAAACCATGAGGTGCATTTTTATAACATTTGTCCTTTTTATCTTTTGGCAGATTTTCTATAAATGCAATATGCCTGTATATTCTTTCACGAACAACATCATTAATTTTGCTGACGCTTTGATTCAAATTTTCCAATGCAATATTTGCAATTTTTTCATCTATGTCAATACCGATACTGTTTCTATTGGAAATCATGCAAGCAAGATTAGTTGTTCCAAGCCCAGTGAAGGGATCCAAAACAGTATCACCTTTAGCGGAATACATATTTATCAGCCTAAATGGAATTTCTAACGGAAAAGAGGCATTTCGATTTCGGCTTTTTACATCAGATAAAATAGTCTGAGAAGTTCCTTTTATTTCCCATAAGTCGGAAAACCATATATTTCGTTCTTCCCAGAAAAATGCACTTTTCTGCCGCAGCGTTTTTTCCCTGCCTTTAAATATTCTTTTCCCGCCTTTTCTAAAAACAAGTATATATTCATGTTCATAGGTAACATACGCACCTGCAGGATACATGCCGGAACCCATAAATTTATTCGGTGCATTTGATTGTTTTCTCCAAAGAATATCCGGAAGTACGCTATAGCCCATATTTATAAATTGATTAATTATCATTGTATGGTTTGAATATAGTTGAAAATCACCGTTAATTTTTCTGGTTGCGTCGCCTATATTTATACAAACAAAACCGTTGGGAGCAAGAACTCTATCACATTCTTTCCATACGGAATTAAGGATATCATGCATTTTCAAAAATGCGCACATTCCATTTTCGGCATTAAGGTCTTTTTTTATCTGTGGATTTTGTTCGCTAAATAAAGTATCCCACATTTCTATCATTGGATACGGAGGGGATGTTACTATTAAATTCACCGAACCATCGGGAACAGTATACATATTATTACTATTGCAAACTATTATTTCATGCCTTGACATTATTGGATTTCTCTTCAATATTTAAGGCGGATTGGGTTAAAATAATTTCCTTATCTTCTTTAAAAACATCAAAAGCCTTATAAGAACTGCGTGTAAGCGGAGAGAAAAAGGTGTGTTTTATGCCAAAATCTTTAGCGATTTGAGTCAGTTCATCATATTCTTCGGGCTTATAGTATTTTATAACGGGAAGATGCTGCTTTGTCGGCTGAATATATTGCCCTATCGTAACAATATCACAGTTTATTTCAACTAAGTCTTTAAAAACATCAATAAGCTGTTCTTTAGTTTCGCCAAGACCGACCATTAATCCGGTTTTAGTCAAAATATTTGAATTATCTTTAATATATTTGAGAAAATCTAAAGAACGCTTGTAGTCAGCCTGCGGGCGTGCTATTTTATATAAAGACGGCACTGTTTCAATATTATGGTTAAATACATCAGGCTGAGCCATTATAACAGTATTTATTGCGTCCTTATTTCCTTTAAAATCGGGAGTTAAAACTTCAACTTTAACATTAGGGGCATATTTTTTTATTTGATAAATAACCTCTGCGAAATGTCCCGCCCCTCCGTCAGATAAATCATCACGTGTAACCGAAGTTATTACTGCATATTTTAATTCTAATTTTAAAACGGCATCGGCTATATTTTTAGGTTCTTCGGGATTTAAAGGCTCGGGTAATGCGCAATTTATATTGCAAAAACGGCAGTTACGAGTGCAATTATTTCCCATAATTAAAAATGTAGCCGTATTTTTATTATAGCATTCACTTTTATTCGGGCATCTTGCCGCTTCACAAACGGTATTAAGGCAGTTTTCTTTTAAAATATGCCTTACCTTTTTTGTTTTTTCCGTATCTATAATCCCGCGCTTAAGGTAGACAGGGAGTTTATTTTTAAATGAAGACATATTTTAAATATAACATAAAAATTATTTACAAGGAACGATATACTCAAAATAAGACTTACCGCTGCGTTCACAATAAGTTTCTTCCCACCAATAACCTCCTCTGCATACTTCTCCTGTCTTTGTGCATCGTTCAGAAATTAAATTATTTCCTGCTTCCACAACATTTTGATACAGGTCTAACACTTGTTCTTCATTAAGGTTCTCAATATTATCTAAATCCATATTTAATCCTTTCGTAAATCAAGCATGTCACCCAGTTTTCTGTTCCACCTCTCATCCTCAAATCGGTAAAACCCCGAAAACGGTGTGAATGTCATTTCATTAAAATAAATTTGATTTTGATATTTTAACCAGTCAACTCTTGCTAACTTAAACCCTTTCGCAAGCTCTTTTGAAAGCTCAACAGCTTCTTTAATTTTCTCATCTGCTCCCTCTTGTACAAGCTCATACTCGGGTAAAAATTTTAAATTTATATGATTGTATTTTTCATCATATATACTTACTTCCCTCGGATTTGTATACCTTATTTTTTGAAATATTCTTGGTGTGCCGTTAAAACAGTATATCTCTATTTCTTCAGGTTTCTTGTTTATTTCATCTCTTAATAACGGTTCAATTAATATCTTAGGTTCTATCCCCTTATACTGCATTTCAAACCCCGCATAAGGGAAAAATTCCTGCTCGCTCCACCCAGTTATATGTGTTCTTACTATTTTAGTTAATGCTTCATTATTTAAAAATTCATCTTTTTTCTTTATTACAAAATGCCATTTACACCCATGATTTAATTTAATAAAAAAAGAACAGGGTAAGGTTTCAAACGGGATATCGTCATATTTTTCTCCTATCCATAATACAGGTTTTAAATACTTCTCTCCTATTTTTTCCCTTACCCAGTTGCGAACTTTTACTTTATCCGTTAGTTCGCTTTTTTGCTGCTTATTGTCAAATAATTTTAACCATTGTATTTTTTCATTAAATGTTTTCGGATGTTTTAAGTTTAATTCTTTCCCCGTTGCACTTTTAAATATCTTTTTTAAATATTTAGGATATTCGTTCTCCGCCAGACTTATTAACAAATCATAATCATATGGAGGCTTGCCGATATTATCTTTACCAATTATTTTTAGAAAATTTTTTATCATATTTTATACTTCCAATAAACAGCTGATTAATGTTAATTTTAAAATTTTAATTTAAAGTATTTTATCAAACATCAGTACATAAAAAGATTACAACAATTTTTACGTTCTGTCAATACGTATAAACAATGAAAAAATAAATATATCCTTAATTTATGAACAAAAATGTCTATAAAAAATTAGGGAAAAACATTAAAGCAAGACGAATTGAAATTGGATTAACCCAACAGGAGCTTGCCGATAAAATTAATAAAGGGCTAAATTTCGTAGGTAAAATTGAAATAGCATTTTCAAAACCCTCTTTTGACACTGTTATTGATATAGCAAATGCCTTGGAAATTAAACTTAAGGACTTATTTAATTTTGACAAATAATTATTTATAACTTAATAAGGCTTCATTTCCGTCAAAAGAGAACTCCACCATTTCATCGTCACTGTAGGGAAAATAAAAAGGCTCTTGAGCATAACCGATTTTATCGTGAGCTACCGATTCATTAAAATAATTAAAGCCCATATATGCCGAAGCAAGAATAAGCGCCGTAATCATAAACCCTAAAACAACAGCCGCGCGCTTATAAACATTTTCAAAAGAGTCTTTATTTTCCTCTTTAAGCATTTTAACAATTTTTCCTGGAAAATTTATGTTCAAATTATCTTTATACATTGCAACAGAGTTTTTTATACTGTTTTTTAACCCGTAAGCAGAAGCGAGCTCTGCCCTTGCAGGCTTGGATTTTAACAAATACTTTCTAAACTTAATACTTTCATCATAACAAAGCTCATCATCAATATAAGGAGAAATATTTTTATAAAACATTTCATATTCCCGAATATTGAATATTTTATTAGCCTCAATCCGCTCAAATTCATCAATAAGTTTTTTATATTCAAAATGAAGATTACCGATAATTTCTTTCATTTCAAGAAATTTTTGATAACAATCTGGACAGATTGCAAAATGATTTTCAACAAATAATCTATCATCGTCATTAAGTTTATTTTCAATATATAAAGCAAGCATAGATACTACTTTTTTGCAAACGGAATTATTCAATTTTAATCTCCCATAGTTAAGTCAAATAAGGTTTAAGGCATTCTTGCAGTTTGGTTCTGGCACGTGATATTCTGGATTTAACAGTGCCGACATTAGTATGAGTAATTTTTGCAATTTCTTCGTAGCTGAGCCCTTGAAGCTCTCGCAAGATAATAACCAGCCTAAAATGTTCGGGCAGTCTGCCAATCATCTCTCTAATAACATCTGTAAGCTCTTTCCCGAGAGTTTTTTCGTCGGGCTTGGTTGTATTATCACAAATATTTAATACGTTATCATCGTTATTATCTTCATTTAACCAGTATGATTCAATTGAAACAGAATCGGGAATACGCTGTTTTTTTCTTAAATCATCATAAAAAAGATTAGAAATAATCTGCCCAAGCCAAGATTTAAAAAGTTTAGGATTTTTTAAATTTTTAATATTTTTAGAAACTCTGAATAATGCCTCTTGAGTTAAATCAGATAAATTTTCACGCTGTGCGCCAAGGTAACAAAAAGAAGCAAAGACATTTTTCTGCTCACGTCTGATAAGTTCTTCAAGCGCATCATAGTCATCTTCCTGCGCCGAACATATCAAATCATATAAATTCATATCTTTATATTTTCTCTTTGACATCCCGAAAAAAACACCCTTGTATTAAAAATTTATCTATTTAATAAATAGTTAAAACAAGTAAAGGAAACTATGACCTGTTAGTATAGTCAATAAGGTATAC
>CANPYB010000084.1 GCA_947587605.1 Candidatus Gastranaerophilales bacterium | reverse complement strand
CGGAAGCGATGAAGATTATTCAGAAAAAGAAATACAGGAATTTGAAAAGGAATACTTAGGATTTTATCTTACCTCACATCCTTTGGAAGCTATAAGAGATAAACTCCCGTTCCTTACCACGCACAGCATTGCAGATTTAGAAGATGCCGCAAACGATACGTTTGTTACTATTTGCGGATTAATTACAAACGTAAGGCAAATTGCAACAAAAAAAGACCCCACTAAGTTTATTAAAGCCGGTGTTATTGAAGATTTAACAGGCGAAATTGAATTTGTGGCTTTTCATAAAATACTTCAAAACTATAATTCTTTCATTGAGCAGGAAAAAAAGGTTATTATATCCGGTAAATACCAAAAACGCGAGGGAAGTAACCCTCAAATAATTATTGAAAAAGTCACTCCTGTTGAAAACAGTAATATAGTAACTATATCACTAAACAACAACATGAATTTTGAAACACTTGTTGCTGTTAAAGATGTCCTTGCAAATTTCAAGGGTTCTGATCCTGTTATTTTTAAGACATCAGAAAACGGAACGGAAACCAAAATACTTGCATCTCCCTCAATGTGGCTGTCTGCTTCAAATGATATGACTCAAACACTTGAAAAGAACTTTTCCGATAAATTAAGTGTCTGTATCAACTCATTAGAATAAATATTTTTTAAATATTTTGATTGCTTGCTGCATTGTGAGCGTTATTTTGTGACGCTTCCGAAAATATTTTAAAATCTATATTTTTAGCGAGTAAGGAATATTTGGGATACAGAAGCTCCGGATTTTTTCTTGCCTCATCAATTTTATCCGATAAAGAAACAAAGATTGTCGCAAGTTTAGGATCAAATTGAGTACCGGTACATCTTTTTATTTCAGATATTGCTGTTTCATGAGATAGTGCCGTCCTGTACGGGCGTGTTGAGGTCATTGCATCATAAGTATCCGCAAGCGCTATTATTCTGCCTGCTAACGGAATTTCTTCACCTTTTAATCCGTCAGGATATCCTGTTCCGTCCCACTTTTCATGGTGAGATTTTACCCACTCGGATATTACTTCTAATTTCTTTATGTTTATTACAATTTTTTCACCGCGGACAGGATGTGATTTCATAACCAAAAACTCGTCATCCGTTAATCGCCCGTTTTTACACAATATACTCTTTGGCATTGCGATTTTGCCTATATCATGAAGCAAGCCTGCAATTTCTATATCCTCCAAATATGAATCATCAAGATTTAATTCTTTTGCAAGTATCATTGAATATAATGTCACTCTTAACGAATGTCCGTTAGTATAAGAATCTTTTGTATCAAGTGCATTTGAAATAGCCCTTATTGTTTTGTAAAACAGTTCGCGCAGTTCATTGTAAAATACCTTGTTGTTACTTGCCATTGAATACTTTTCAATCCCGTTTTCTACGGCAATCTTTAATTCCTCGGGTTCAAACGGTTTTAATATATACTGGAACAACTCGCAATCATTAATTGCGGCTACCAAAATATCAGTATCAACGTGACCCGTTAAAAGTATTTTAACTATTTGAGGATTAGTTTCTTTTACCTGTTTTAAAAACTCAGTACCCTCCATTACAGGCATTTTTTGGTCGCTTACTATTAATGAAATTTCATCACCGTGCTGTTTAACGACATCTAATGCCTCAAGACCGTTATGAGCCATTAAAATATTATACTTGCCCCTAAAAGTGCGCCTTAACAGCTGCAAGTTATTTTCTTCGTCGTCCACAATCAGAACAGTATGTTTTTCTTCTTGCCCTAAATTAAGAACAACATCTAAACTTTCTTTTAATTCACAAGAACTCATTAACTATTTACCAATTTTACCAATAAATTTTTAATCGGCACTATAACTATACTTCTTTAATTAATTATAACATTATTTTACAAAAGTTAACAAGTAATACAGTTAAGATATAATATATTTGTACTAAAAATAATTAGGATTTTAACATGTTAAACGGTAAAAAAATAGTTGTTGTTATGCCCGCTTATAATGCGGAAAAAACTCTTGAAAAAACTTATTCCGAAATTTATAAAGATATAGTAGATGAAATTATACTTACAGACGATAAATCCAGTGACAATACTAAAGATTTAGCAAAAGACTTAAATATTACAACTATTGTGCATAAAGAAAACAGGGGCTACGGAGGCAATCAAAAATCCTGCTATACTGCAGCGTTGAAATCCAATGCCGATATTGTTATTATGCTTCATCCCGATTATCAATACACGCCAAAACTTATTCCGGCAATTGCTTCCATGCTTGCATTTGAAGAATATGATGCCGTTATTGCTTCAAGAATGCTATCTAATGCTCTTGAAGGCGGTATGCCGCTTTATAAGTATATTTCAAATAAATTTTTAACGGGATTTGAAAATTTATTCTTAGGACAGCACCTTTCTGAATATCATACCGGTTTTAGAGGATTTAAACGCTCGGTACTGGAAAATCTGCCCTTAGCTGATTGTGATGATGACTTTATTTTTGATAATGAAATGCTTGCACTTGTCTGCTACTACGGGTACAAAATAGGTGAAATAAGCTGTCCTACCAAGTATTTCCCCGAGGCTTCCTCAATTAATTTTATACGTTCCTGCAAATACGGACTCGGTTGTTTAAGCGTAAGCATTAAGTATTTTTTGGCTTATACTGGAATATATAAATCAAAAATTTTCAAACAAAATGCCAAAAAATTAGATATCAGTGAAAATTTGCCCTATTACCACGAAACAACCAACTAAATTTTAGTTGCCAAAGAAGGTGCTATTGCAATAAACTGTCTTACCAGTTCTTTATCCCACTGAACCCCTGCGCCTTCTTCAAGTATAGAGCATGCCTTTTCCACGCTCATACCTTTTCTGTAAGGTCTGTCACTGATTAAAGCATGGTAAGTATCCGCAACTGCAACTATTCTCGCCGCCAACGGTATTTCTTCACCTTTTAATCCGCAAGGATAACCTTTGCCGTTCCATTGTTCATGGTGATATTTAACTATAGGAATTAAATCATGCAATAACGGATTAGGTTCTAATATTTTTTGAACCCCGATTGTAGGGTGCTGCTGAATAATTTTAAATTCTTCATCTGTTAGTTTTGACGGTTTTGTCAGAACATCTTCCGGTATTCCTATTTTACCTATATCGTGCAATAAAGCCCCAAGTTTTATTCTTTCGATTTCTTTCTCGGGAAGATTTATTGCTCTTGCAAGAGATACGGAATATCTTGATACCGAAGATGAATGGTCTTTTGTATACTCGTCTTTTGCATCAATTGCACTTGCTAATGAGGTTACTACCTCTATTAAATGATTTTGAGATAATATATTTTCATTCTGGAATTGCTCAACAAGTGCTTCTTCAAAATTTATACCAAGTTGAGAATGACGTTTTGCCATTACCGTTGCAAATGAATTTAATGCAGTATCATCCCAGAAATCATAATCTTGAGTTGAAACAATTGTAGAACGTCCGTTTGCATATCCTTTTGTCTTTGAGACCAATACCGCCTGCTCTGCAAGTATTAATAATTTTTCTTTATCTTCAGAATCATCCGGATATGTTGCTATTCCGACAGATACTTTATTTACGGGGCCTATATCATCTACAAGACAGCAAGAAAGCGAATATGTTAAATATTCTGCCATGTACTTAGCTTCTTCAGAATTCATATTACGCAAAATAACCGATATTTTATCACCGCCGTAGCGTGCTGCAATATCGTGTTTTTTAATATTTTCATTTATTTTATTTGCAACTGTTTTTATTACTTCATCACCTTTAGAATGACCGTATTCACGGTTTATTTGACCCATATCATTAATATCAAATATTAATACCGAGACTTTTGATTTATTTTGATGTGCATACTCAAGCTCTTGTGTAAGCAGTTCATGAAATCTTCTGTGTGAATATAAATTTGTCAAACTGTCCGTTGATATACTTTGAGCAACTTTTTTATATAAATCTGAGTTTTCTACAAGCAGCCCTAAGTTTGCCGATGCCAATTGATATAAACTTATATGATTATTTACGTTATAGTCGCTTGCAACAGCAACACAAATAGTTCTGCCCTGTATTTTTATCGGAATTATAACAGAAGGCGCGTTTATTAAAGACGGTATTTTTAAATATTCGGAATTGTTTAAAACAGTTATTTCATCTTTTTCTATAGCTTTTATTATTTCATTTTCTTTGTCGCTCATAAATACTTTATATGAGTACACATTTGAATTTTTATCCAGTAATTTTATTTCTATTGTATTTGACTGCTCGTTTATAAACCCGAGTGCCGTATACGTACAGTTTAAACGGTTAACAAACATATTATGAAACGCATTTAAAGAATTTCTTATATCTGTATAATTTCTTACTATTTCATTGATTTCTTTTATAAAACCCGCATAGTCAACAATACCATAAGTTTTTTCACTATGGTGGTTAGGAATTGTGCTGTGCGACATTTTACCCGAATTCATCCCGCTTCCGAGTATATTAATTTTTGCGACTAACCCTGTATCAATCGGGTTTGTCGTATTACTTTTCGGGGGAGAGATTTTCGGTTTTTGGCTATATGTTATGTCTGTTGTATTTTTATTTTTCTGCATATAGAAACCTTAAGTACGATAATTATAAATCCTTTAAATTAAAAATTTGCGTTTTTGTAATAAAGTTTTACATAATTATCTTAACATATTGTATTATTTTTGCAAAAAAATTGTATTCCATACACACTTAAATATTATCATCAATGATTTCTGCCACTTTTTCAGCAGGCTTCATTTCTGTTAATTTTTGCTTAACATTTTTCAAAGAATTTATCATCTTATTTCTTTTTACTTCATCATTCAATAATTCATTTACACATTCGGATATTTTTTTCTTGTTTGCGTCTAATTGCAAGAGCTCCGGAACTATATCTTCATCCGTTATAATATTTGGCAGACAAACCCGTTTTATGCACCTTACCAACCTGTATATTATATACAAAAACCATGGGCCTCTGTAACTTATTATCATCGGTGTTTCATAAAGTGCAGCTTCTAATGCCACCGTACCCGAAGCTAATATTAATACATTTGATACCGAAAGTAATTCATAATTTTTATTCTTTAATACTTTTATATTCAACTCTTTATATTTCTCCAATATAGGATTTATAAGTTCATTTTTTATATTAGGAGCTTGCGCCAGTGCAAATTGAATATTAGGATTTTTTTCTTTTATGATTTTTGCGGACTCGCAAAACAATTCAAGAAGATTTTTAATTTCAAATACCCTTGAACCAGGGAATATTGATACTAAAGGCTTTGATAAATCAAACCCGTTTTCATTAAAAAATTTATTTTTATCTGCTTTAGCGGGCATTTCCGCAGTTAACGGATGTCCTGCAAATTCAGCGTCTATTCCCGCCTTTTCATACATCTCTTTTTCAAAAGGAAATATCGTCATTACCTTATTTATATTTTTTTTAACGGTATTTATCCGCCATTTTCTGGATGCCCATATTTGCGGAGGAATATAATAATAAATTTTATTTACAAATTTTGAGATAACTTTTGACAAATTCAAATTAAATCCGCCGTAATCAATCATTAAAACCATGTCGGGTTTATATTCGTTTTTCAAATACTTTGCTACCCTGCGCCCGAGCATTATATGATTTATAATTATTTTCATATTAAATCCCATTGCAGACATTTTTGAATGGTCACAATATAGTTTTACACCTTGCGCGGCAAGATTTTGACCGCCTACAGCTTCAATTTGTATTTCGGGATTTATTTTTTTTAACTCTTTTACAACATCAGCCGCATGCCTGTCACCCGAGTATTCACCTGTAATTATAAATAATTTTTTCATACCGCCATAACTACTATATTATTTTTATCAGCATAATCAATGGTTTTATTTTTATCAACAAGAATAGTCTCATTAGCTTCTACAGCAATGAGTTTTGCTTTATATTTTTTCATGTTTTTTAAAGTATTAAGCCCGAATGCAGGGATATCAAATCTTTTATCCTGATTGGGTTTTGCGACTTTTACAATAACGGCATCTTTTTTACCGAGTCTGCACCCGCGTTTTATACACCTGTCAGTACCCTCAATTGCTTCTATTGCCATTATCATCCTGTCTTTTATAACTACCGATTGCCCGATATCGAGCTGTCCCATTTCTTTAGCAATTTTATAACCGTATTCAACATCGGAAAGCATTGCTTCCGTAGGCTTTATTTTACCCAAAACTCCGCGCGGAGCCATTAAATTCTTTATAAATATTGTTTGATCTAATACTGTTATTCCTATTTTGGCAAGTTCTTCCACTAAAAACAACATTATCGCGTCATCATTTAATCTTTTTGCCTGCTTTAAAAACTCAATTGCCAAAGCATCAAACCTCGGACGCTTTACAACAAGGCTTTTAGAAACTTTCCCAATAAAAGTTAATTGTTTTATTTCCTCATCAAGCAGTGCTTTTTTTATTTTTAACAGCTCTCCGGGGGCAAAGTCATAAACTTTTTTACAATATTTTTTTAATTCTTTTCTGTTATCTGAAGACAGAGCTATAGCAACAACTTCAAAACCGTTTTCCGAAGCATTTTTTGCCAGATGAACCGGTAATTGTCCGTTTCCCGCTATTAATCCCTGTTTTTTTTCTAACTCTATAGACACTTTTTATCCTTTTTTATCTGATTTTATTTTAAAGTTTCCTGTGCTGTTTTATTTTTTAACTCAAGCAGACACATTGCAAGCTGGTCGGGGCAGCTTGTTTGCTTTGAACCGCATTTTATTCCTTTTAATTTGTTTATAACATCATCTATTTTCATGCCCTTAACAAGTTCTCTTATTCCGCTTAAATTGCCGCTGCAGCCTCCTATAAACTCTACATCATATATAACGTCATCGTCCGCAACTACATTTATTAATGCCGAGCATGTTCCTTGAGTTCTGTATTGTATTGATTTTAATGCCATTTTTATCTCCTTTAATGAGGTATGTGTTTTAATAATGA
>CANPYB010000083.1 GCA_947587605.1 Candidatus Gastranaerophilales bacterium | reverse complement strand
CCCTGATAGCATATTAAAGGACATTTAATCCCTATCATGTCCGCTATGTATTTAGCACTGTTGTATGTTCTGCCTGTTGCTATTGCAACGTATTTTCCGTTTGATACCAAATTAAGAATGCACTTTTTTACATTTTCGCTTATGCCGCTTTCGGGTGAATATATAGTCCCGTCAATATCTGTTACAACCATTTTTATCATAATTTATATGCCCTCATAAGTGTGGAAATAGTTTTTGAGTCATTTATTTCGCCTTGTTTTATCATTTCAAAAACTTTTTCTTTTTCAATTTCAATGTAATTAAGGATTTCGCCTTTATCAAGGTTCTGATGAGTTTGTGTTAAATTGGAGGCTTTATAAAGGTATAATTTTTCACTGCAAAACCCCGGGGATGTCCAGATAAATCCCAAGGACTCCCAATTTTGAGCTATATGCCCCGTTTCTTCTTCAAGCTCGCGTTTTGCTGCTTCTATTATCGTTTCTCTTTCTTTATCGAGCTTGCCTGCAGGAAGTTCATATAAAACTTCTTTCGTCGGATAGCGAAACTGGCGCACCATTAGTATTTTGCCGTCTTTCTCCGCTGCTATTACAACACCGCCCCTGTGGTGAACCACTTCGCGTATTGTTTTATAGCCGTCACATAGCTCTACATCATCACGTGTTATGTTAAAAACCTTGCCATTATATATTTCTTGGGTATTAAGAGTTTTTTCAAATAAATTTTCCATAACAAAATTATAATATAAAAACCGTTTATATTATAATTTAACTATGAGCAAAAATATAATAGGGTTTTGGGGCTATCCTCATCCCGAACTGATAAAAGAATATAAAAAAAAGTACCCGAGCGCTGTTTGGGTGGATTTTGATATAGATTACGGCTTTGAAAAGACTGATATTCTGCCCGAATCATACTGTGCAATTATAAAAAATATTATAAATTCCGCGCTTCACTATAAGGATGAACTTCTTGTTATATTAGCACCTATCGGTAAAGACAAGTGTGACAGCGGTTGGTTCGCTTATGAAGTTTTAAAAGATTTGGGTTTTAATGTTGTAAAGAGTATATTTGAGGAGTTTTCATACAGGCGTGAAGTTAGAATTTCAAATTCAAATCTGCCTTTAAGGCAGAAAATCGAGCTTATAACAAAAAATATATATGAGCCTCAAAACCTTGATTTAACGCCTTGTAAAGCGAAATTCGGTTTTTGGGGAGTACCGCCGAATGACCTTTCTTTATTGGAATTATTCTCGAATGAGACCCATGTTTACGGCTGGAGCAGGTGTGTTGAAGCTATGGCGCCTGCTGATATTGAGCTTGAAATGTATGTTGATAAAGATGTTCCTACCGTATTTTATTCGCAGTCTTTCTGCTCGAAAGCTCAGCTTGCTAAATATCTGGCAGATAAATATAACGGGCTTTATATTGATATTGATGATATTGCAACAAACTCTACAAGAGCTAAAATAGAAGCGTTTTTGAGGTTAAGATGATTGTACTTGATGCGGGAACAACGTGGTCTAAAATAGTTGAAAGCAATGACGAAAATAAGATGATAAAGTTTTCATCCAATCTTGTAAAACGTGAAAACGGATTTAATTATTACGTTATTCCCTCAAGCAGTTTAAAAGATATTGATTTTAAATTTGATAAAGCAACGGGGCACATGTCAAAATCAATGCTTAATTCTGACAGCGATTATGAAAATGAAGTTATAGCATTAATTGAGGGGTTCAGAAAAAAAGTAAAGACCGACGGGCTGATACTTGATATGGGAAGCAGGGACTCAAAGTGGGCGTTGTATAAAAACGGGAAATTTAAAGATTTGGATTGGAATAATTCCTGCTCAAGCTCAACAGGTGCAACAATTGAAATGCTTTTGAAATTTTATTCGATAAATGCAAAAGATTTAGAATTTAATAAAGAAAAATACGTTATAACTTGCGGGATTTTCGGTTTGGAAAAAATAATGGATGATATAGCAAAAGGAAACGACGCAAAAACCGCCGTTGCTAAATTTATCCATGGGATTGCATTTAATGCTTGGAATTTCGCAAAAAAGCCCGATAAAATATATTTATCAGGCGGTTTTTGCGAAAATGAATGTTTTATAAAATCGCTTTCCAACTATTGCGTAGTTATCCCAACGGGCAGATTTTTGCTTTGTGAGGGGCTTGTTGTTTGATTAATACGGGGGGGAAAGGTGTATATTTTATAAATATTTACATTAATTAATATTTTGTCAATTTTTTTGCTGCATAGTTTTTTACTATTATAAGCAGAAAGAAGGAAAGTATGTATTATAATAATGTAAATGGTGTTTCTTATATAGATGGCAGACATGGTATTTATGATAAGAAAATACAAAATAATTCCGTAAGATATGCAAGAAATGCTGTATCAAATTATTTAAATACATATAGTACGGATACTTTTAATTCTCAAACTGAATTAGAAGATTTACCTCAACCTAAATTTGAAATGAAATATGCTGAAACAAAACCCGGAATGGTTGATAAAATGGCAGTTTTAGCAATGGCATTTGAAGAAATGGGCAAGAAGTTATCCGTAAAAGTTCAAGATCTTACAAATATGATAAAACAATCAGTTTCTCCCCAATATTCACAATTGGTGGATGCTTCTTCATTAGATATAAACAAAGATGAAAAAGTTGATTTGTCTGAATATGCAGCTTCTTTGCTTGCTGAAGATATGTTGAGTTCGGATGTTACAACATTAGACAGCAAAAATATTAACGGAGTAATCAATTCAGACGGTCAAAATGCGTTGTTGTCATTTGTTAACAGAAAAAATTATGCAACAGCAAATGATACTTTTAAAGCTATCCATGCAGCTTATGATTTGAATTCGGCTCAAGAAGAGTTTTTAAACGACAAAAATAATTTAATTTAATTTAATTAAAAATATTTGCATCAGTATGAAAACTGCCGATTTTCCTTTGAATGAAACGGAAACATTAGTAAATATTATTTTAATCTATACAGATAAATTTACAATATTAAAAATTTTAGCTATAATTATTATACTTAGAATATTGAAAGTAGAATTATGAAAAAGCAATTAAATCCGATTTTTCTGTTGATTTTTGGTATATTATTTTTTGTAGTTGGAATATTACTGATATTTTCATCAAACAATGGAATAAAAGAAACTTTAAATTGTAATTCTTCCGGAAATTGCTCTTATATACTTCAAAATATTAAAAATGAGGTTGTAAAAAGTGATAATTTTATGATTAATGATGTCTTTGAAGTAAGGAAAGACATTGTTAAAAAGGATGAATATGATCGTATCTGTTATGATAGCAGAATAGGTTCTGAATATAAGAAATATAAGAAACATAATAAACATTTAAGACATAATGATAAAAAATTGACTACCGTTTATTTTAATGATGTATATATCAAAGATGAATACGGAAATGTAAAGTGTATTTTAATTAACACATCAGCAATGTTTAATAAATTTAAAAAATATTATGAGTTAAGAAAAAACAATGCTATTCCTGCTGATAGTCAACTCTATTTTTCAAGAATTGATATATTTTCAATACTTGGATGTCTATTCATTTCATTAATGGGTTTATTTTCAGTTTGTCTTTTCTTTAAAAACGGCAAGAAATAATTTAATCCGTTTGTTTATGCTAAATCAGTTTCATTTATTTCCTGCATCGTCTGCTAAGATATCCGCAGCAGTTGTAGTTGAATATGGAATAGATACCGTAGCACCCATTGGAGATCTTTCCAATACTTGATATGTAGAATATTCATTTGTATATACTTTCAAGCCAATCACCGATATTTTTGATATTTCTTGATTTAATTGTGATAATTCATCTTGTAAAATTTTAACTTTGCTTGCTAATTCGGCATTCTCGGGATGATTGAATGCTTCCGTTTTTAATCTGTACATTTCCATCCCTTTAGTCCTGTATTCTATGATTAATTTTGATCTTTTAATTAAATCAAGTAATCTGGCTTCTTCAGCTATGTCATAATTATCTTGACTTCTTAGTTTATTTAATTGTGCTTCTAATTTTGATATCTCAAAATTATTACCTGCTTGTTCTGCTAAAACTTCTTCGGGGGTGAATTGATATTGATCGAAATCGGAATTTATCCCAAAACTACTCATTATACCGCCATCTCTGGCACAATTACTTTCCAAACAGTCTATCCCCTCCTTAAAAGATTTTATTGCCGCTAATTTTTCTTCCTCTGTTAATTCTTTTAATAAACTTGTATCTATATTAGAGGTATTAAATCCGGAGGCATTTTTTATTGCTAATTTATATCTGAAATTTTGGTTTTTTGCATAATTTGCCATTGCATTTACTGCATCATCAACACTATTATATCCTTTTAAAAATTCCGGATTTTTTTCAACCAAAGGTTTAACCATTGCAATAATATCATCGCTTGAATAATCCGTTAATTGATATAATTTTTCTTGTGCTAATTTTGAAAAATCAGCTTTCATTTGTGCATTTAGCTTGGGAGGGGTAAACTTTACCGTACCGGTTATGAAATTGCCTTCTCCTGTTAAAAGAGTATCTTTCTCACCATGTTGAATTTTATCCAATAAATAATCCGTTATAATTCTTTTTTTATCATCCATGGGAAGTCGTTGTCTTAAAATGGCTTCTCCAGCATGAGTTGTTTCATGTTTAATCAAGTCGGGTAAATCAAGCACCCCTTCTCTGTATGAGTTTTCGTTTATTGTAATTGTATGAGTTGTACTGTTGTACATCCCGCATTCGTCCGCTGATTGTTGTACTATTTCTATTTTGGGACGCAGTTCTTCAGGTATTCCGATATCGTCGCAGGCTTCTTTATATAATGAGTTTATTTGTGCTTCTATTTCATCTGAAGTCATAGCGGCACGTCTTTTCCCCTCTGCTGTGTCTTTAAATTCCATTCTTTCTTTTTTGATTTTTGTTACTTCGTCATTTTTGAATAAATGATTTATTATATCTTTGCCTCTTTGAAGTATATTTGAAGGCTTAAATTGACTTATGGCAGCTTTTAATCCTGTTTTTGTAGTAAATAATGACACACTTTCTTTTAATGCGTTTAAATAGCTTCCGTTATTTACTTCCGTTGCTATAGCTTCTTTTTGTGCTGCACTTAATGAATTTACTTTTAACTCACTCATTAATTTAGCTTCTTTTGCAATTCTTGCGTTTTGCTTTATGCCTAAGAAACTTAAAACCGTGCCGACGGTTCCTTGTCCTACCGTATTAAAAGATTTTTCCGCATTATCATATTCTTTATTTTTAATATTTTTTGCTACATCAAAACAGCCTTTTCCCAGTTGAAATACGCTTAATGCTCCAAACCCTATTCCTAAAATCGGAGTTAATACAGGTATAAGCGAGCAGGCTGCTGCTGTTACCCCTACCATTGCTATTGTCATAACGGGATGTTTTATTACTGCTGTTAAAGGACTAAAAACTCCTTTTATAAAGTTTTTGCCTGCTTCAGCTATATCAAATTTGCCGTTGTTTGATTTATCATCTTTCTTCTTTTCAAAAGTATCATCTTTCCTCGCGGGAATCTTCGTAAACTCACGAAATATCGGCATTCCCTCATTCGTTTTATAATTTTCATTTACTCCGCTTATTTGTTTTATATTTTGAACCATATATAAACTCCTTTAATATATAAAGAAGTTTTTTTAGTCCGAATTTACAAATATTTTTATTAATATTAAGATATTTTAATCAATAATACATCTGAATAATTTATACATCTTCTGAATTTTATTTTCATCCGCATCTTTTAACATATCTTGAAATTCATCCAGTATAAATTGTTTATTTTGAACAGAATCAAAATTAAATATATCTTTTAATTCTACTTGCAGGGCATTTGCAATCCTATTTAGCGTTTCTATTGAGGGATATGAGCCTGCAAGTTCTAATTTTGAAATATGCTTTGTATCCCTGCCAATTAATTCTGCAAGTTTTTCCTGAGTTAAACCCTTACTCTTTCTTAGTTGTTTTAATCGTTTTGCCAGTAATACTTTTGTATTATCCATATTTTTCTCTATCATTTATTAAAATCATATTTTTAATTATTTTTTTATAAAACCTACTTGCATGATTATTTATTTATGATATATAATCATTATATGCTTACTTATTGTCCGGAATTTTTTAAAAAGTATATTAAAAATTTTAATATACCAAACCCACCTTATGAATATAATCTTATGATGAATATTCAAGAGTGTGAGTACCCGTATTATTTAAAAAAATTATATAAAGTAATGACGGGGGAAAATCTTAATCTTAATAACCCCAAAACATTGAATGAAAAAATACAATGGTTGAAATTATTTGATAAACAGCAGCAAAAAAGCGAACTTACCGATAAAGTAAAAGTTCGCAGTTGGGTAAGGGATAAAATCGGAGAGCAGTATTTAAAACCTGTTTTATGGACAGGAGTTAAATTTGATGAAATTCCGTTTGAAACCTTACCCGTTTCTTTTATTATTAAATGTAATCACGGCTGTAAATGGAATGTAAAAATTAAAAATAAAGAGCAATTTCTTTCTCATGAAAATTTATATAAATATGTAAAAATGCGGTTTGATAATTGGATGAAACAATCGTTTTTCGGCTGGAGTGCTTTTGAAACTCAATATAAAAATATTGAACCTAAAATTATAATAGAACCTTTGCTATATTTAGAGGGAGAAACGGCTCCTGTTGATTTGGAAATATACTGTTTTAACGGTAGCCCCGTCTTTTATAGGCAAATAAGGTATACACATCCGCCATTCGGAACAGTTTATGATGAAAATTTTAATAATATTAATATTTTTGCCGAGCCTAATATGGTTTATACGGATGCGGAACCTAATAAAAATTTAAAATCAGCTGTTGAACTTTCAAAAGTTTTATCAGACGGGTTTAAGTTGGTTAGAGTAGATTGGATTTCATTTAATAATAATATTTATTTTAATGAAATGACCTTTACTCCTCAATCGGGATTTTTTATGTTTAATAACAAAAAGTTTTATAAAATGCTTTCAAAAAAGTTAAAAATAAAGGAATAAATTTATGAGCGATGAAAAAGATATTGAAAAACTTTTAGCTGACGGGCAAACAGATGATAATATAATTATGGAACTTTATAATGATATTGT
>CANPYB010000082.1 GCA_947587605.1 Candidatus Gastranaerophilales bacterium | reverse complement strand
TTTAAAAATATGGTAAATATCATCTCCGTTAAACCTAAATTTGCCTTCATCATCTTTTACATCAAGTAATTTAAAAAGAATATCATTATTTTCAGAGTTTACTTCGCCAAGAATAGAAGAAATATTCTCTCCGCTAAACCTCAATTTGCCTTCATCATCTTTTGCATCAAGTAATTTAAAGAAAATATCTTTATTTTCAGAGTTTAGATCTATAAGAATAAAGGCAATATCACTTTCTCTAAACCTAAAGTTACCGTCATCATCTTTTGCATCAAGTAATTTAAAGAAAATATCTTTATTTTCAGAGTTTACTTTGTAAAGAATAGGGGATATATTCCCCCAGCTAAACCTAAATTTACCTTCATCATTTTTTGCATCAAGTAATTTAAAGAAAATATCTTTATTTTCAGAGTTTACATTTACAAGAATATTTAGAATTTCTACTACTTCAAACCTAAAGTTACCGTCATCATCTTTTGCATCAAGTAATTTAAAGAAAATATCTTTATTTTCAGAGTTTACACTTAAAAGAATATTTAGGATTTCTTCTACTTCAAACCTAAAGTTACCTTCAGTATCTTTTGTTTCAAGTAACTGTTTAAGAAGTTTCATATCATCTTCTATATATCCTTTGAGAAGATAATTATTAAGATTAATATCTGATATTTCAATTTCTTCCAAACTTTCTTTTAAATCTGTTGGTAAATCTTGAAATAACCTTATAAATTCTTCTTTTCTTTCTTTATCACAATCTAATTTTTCTTCATAATTTTTTATTGCTTCTTCTGCCAGTTGCAATAAAATCTCTTGCGAAGTTTTTTTCGGCAGATTTATCATTGCTCGCCCATACGCACTTAAGGCTTCATTTGCTGACGCTTCTGCCTTTTTTTCCTGCGGTGCGCATGTTTCTTTGCTTTCGCCTTTAAATGCAGGGACATTTATATCATTTATTCTCTTACTTCCGTTTATTTCCATTTTTACTTTCCGTATTTATTTTTTAATTTATATATCGGAATATTTAAGTCAATCTTTAGTATATTTTAATACATATTAAGAAATATTAATCTCCGAAAACAACAAAAGGCAAATCTTTTTCAAGCGCGTATTGTTTTAAAAATTTAGGCTGTTTATCTATAAATTGCATAATATCTCCGACCTTGTCCTCTTGAGAATATGCAAAAACACCCATTACACGAGGGTTAGAAATATACATTTCATTATAATTTCTGTTTCCGATTCTTGTATTTGAATTAATTGCGGCAAAAACTTTTACTATTTTTTCTGCGGTTTCTTTGGGTTTAATCTGTGTAAAAGGTTTATCTGCATTTTGTCGTACAAATTCAACATACTCTTCATCAGTTAAATTCAAGGCTTCTTTAATTAAATCGGATACATAATTTCTGTCTTTTTCTCTTTCACCTCCAAAGATGTAGCGCGATTTAAAATCATCTATATATTTTCCGAAGCCCGAGCCCGAATCCGTATTACCTCCGCCATGGATATATTTTGTATCAACATCAAGCAAGACTCCTTGAGTTCTGAAAAATCTGTATTTGCTTTCCGGTCGTTCCGTATAACTGACAGATAATAATACCTGTGAATCCGGCAGTGCAAAAGCATCAAATTTTATAAGTTGATCAGCTGTATCTAACCCGTGTACAAAAAATTTGATATTACCCGTATTCACTTCGTCAAGTAATTCGGTTTCTCCGTTTATGGTAACAAGTCCTTTTGTTTCTATACCGCTTGATACAGAACCTTTAGGAAAACCTATTTTTTCCCATGTACTGTTTTCTACTTCATTATATTTGATTATTATAAGTCCGTCTTTATTTTTGTATATACCTTTAATATTTGTTGACCGGTCATCATTTACGGTAGTTATAGCTTTTTCTATTCTGCTTGCCGTAGGAACTTTAGTTACGGGCAGCAGAGGCTGAGTTTTTTTCAGTTCATTTATACATTTTTCTATTGCTTTTGAATGAGTTTCAAAATCATTTTTATACCTGTCATAAAATTCATCATCCGGTTTTATTGCTTTAAGATCAGCGATTGTAAATATTTTCGCCAACTCGAATAAATTATCATACTGTAAATCAAATGCTACCGACTGCTGTCTTTTTTGAACAAAATCTTTGTACAGATTATTGTTGATATATTTTAACCATTCATGGCGTTTGATTAAAGTATATATTTTAATATTTTCCTCTCTCGGCAAATTCAATTTATTAATTATGTAATAGGTATCAAAAGCACCTTCTTCATCATGAAGTTTATCATCCAGCCCTTCCGCTTTCGTCCCGTCATGGAATAAAGAACAAATAAGCATTATTCGTTTATCGGAATCAGATAATTTGTCATATTCGGGATTTTGTACTACTTTTTGTAATACTTTTAAGGAGTGCTTCATTATATCATAATAATGAGCGCCATGTTGAACTTTATCAATCTGAGTTCCGAGTTCCGGAAATGCCTTAATTATGTTATTTAATAATTCCGCTATTTTAGGATTATTAGAATGTATTTTATTATTTTGAGAAAATTTTATAACCTTTTCTTTTAATTTTTCTATAACTTCTTTTGTGCGTTCATCTGTAATTTGTGAAAGTTTTTTTCCGTTATTTAAATTTTCAGGATATCCTATAATACTATATTCACCTTTTTTCTCTCCCATATAATTATATTTCAGCTCAAAACCAAAATAATCATACACTTTTTGACGTTCTTGAGGAGATATATCTTTTATAATTTCAAGTGTATCTTTTATAAATTCAGACTTCGGATATTCTTGCGTAATCTGCAAACTTAAAAATTCTTTGTCGGTTAATCCCTTTAAAGTTTGCCCTAAAGCACTTAATGATGTATAAAAATCATTTACTTCTTTTTCTGATAAAGGATTTGTTTCAATACCTAAAGACCTTACCAGAGCAGGTAATAACATACAATATTCCTCTTGATTCTTTGGTAATAACGGAAAATATTGTTTTATTTCATCACTTAGATTAAATAATCCTATATTTGCAGCTACTATTTTTCTTAATACCGATTTTTTTCGGCCTAAAGGAATTTCATTTATATTCTTTTTATTACACAGATCATAGAATTTTGCGGCTATAACTAAATCTGTATCACATAATGAATAAACTTTTTCTTTACCCATTATTTGTTCTATTTGCTTTATATCGTTTAACGATATGTCATTTTCTATGTTTATAATTGCCAAAAAGTACTTCTTTGTTATTTGACCTTCTTTTAACAAATCTATTAATTCAGATAATTCTTTATATTTTTCCTGATTATATCCATAAGCATTACAATTATTTAAAACAGTAATTTTTTCATCATCTGTTAATGGCAATTTATCTGAATTTTGTATTAATTTACACAAAACATTAATATTATTTTTATTAATATAATCAATCCAGCTAATGTATTCATTAATATCCGTTTCACTATTTTCACATAAACTTGTTAAAAATTTAGCAAACTCAATTTGCTCATCTGAAGAATCGTAATTCACTTTCATCAATAATGAAGAAATAGTATTAAAGCTAATATGTTTATTATTCCTAATTTTAACTAATTGCCGTGCAAGCGGAACATTTATTTCGTTAGTGTTTTCTATTATTGCAAGTTTTCCTTTATTTTCAAAATTTTTATTATTTTTCACAAAATCTTCGATAAAATCTATAGTTTTTTCTTTAGCATTAAAAATTATAGTTTCAATTTCAATTGGTTTAAATTTACTTTCAGATTTATCACTTATTAATTCCGTAATCAAACTTTTATTATATTTATTAACCATAGACAGAAAACATATAATATTGTTAACACTATATTTTTGATTAGGATTGTATATCAACTTTTCCGCTATATCTGTATTATTATCATTAAACGTCCCGATAATTGAAGAAAGGTCTTCAATACTATATACTACATTTTCATCCGATAATAATTTTCTTATAAAATCTATTGTATTATCGTTTGTTCCTTTTAATATTAAACCGATTTGACCAGGCGTATATCTTGAATTTTTATTAATTAATTCTTTGGCAAATTCAAGATTAGACGGGCTCAAATTTTCTGCAATATTAACAATTGCATCAAGAGAATATTGAGAAATAAGTTCATCTATAAAATCTGCGTTATCCGGTGTATAAGTATCAAGAATTTTGGAAATTTGTGTTAAATATTGTTTATTTTTATCAGGTACAAATCTTATTTCCTTTGGAGCTTTAAGTAATTTTTGTATCAGATTAATATTTTTTTCATTAACATCACTTATTAAATCTATATATTTATTTAAATCTATTTCATCATTTTCGGCCATAGACGTTAAGTATTGTGCAAAATCATATTTAAATCCGCTAATTTTTTGTATAGTTGCAGGATCTTTATAATATTTATAATAAGGATTTTCATTTATTGCAAAAATTATATTTCGTATCTCTTGGCAGCTGCATCTTTTCTTTTTGGGAAAATTCATTAGCCGTTTTATAAAATCAATTGTTTCTTCATTAACATCGGGTATAAGTCCTATATAATCCTGCAAATTTATTTCATTTTTTTCTGCTAAATCAGCTAAATATTTTGCAAAATCATATTTATATTTATTGATTTTTACACGACCTAAAGAACCGTCTTGAGATTGATTATTAAAATTATCTTTTATTGCCGAAATTATATTTCGTATAATTTGGCAGCTGCATCTTTTCTCTTTAGGAACATTAATGAGCTCTTTTATAAAATCGACTGTTTCTTCTTCAACATCGTCAATAAGTTCAATATAATCTTGTAATTCGATTTCATTATTTTCATAAAGGTCTGTTAAGAAATGAGCAAATTCTATTTTTAAAGGATTGAAACTTATTTTATTTAATATTGATTCAATTACATCAGCATCTGCTTTTTTATCTCCGTTTTGATTAACTAAACGTTGAACTACACTTTTAGAATTCTTAGAACCAATCATTGATAAAATTTTGACTTTTTCTTTATTTGTATAATTTTTATTATGTTCAATAAAATCTTGTACAAAATCTAAATTTTCTCCTGTTGATTTGCATACAATCAACTCAATATCATCGGCACTATATTTATCTTCGGAGTCATCTCTTATTAATGACAAAGCAAAAGATTTATTTTTTTCACAGGCAGACCAAAGAATATTAACAATATTATTAACAGTATATTCTTGTTTTGGATTAAATAACAGTTCTTCTGCTATTTCTGTATTGTCTTTTTTAAATCTTTTTATTATTTCTGATATATCTTGAGCATTATAATTTAGCGATTTATCTGATAA
Source organism: Candidatus Gastranaerophilales bacterium (assembly GCA_947587605.1). Lineage (GTDB taxonomy): Bacteria > Cyanobacteriota > Vampirovibrionia > Gastranaerophilales > Gastranaerophilaceae > Avigastranaerophilus. The sequence goes on along the minus strand of CANPYB010000082.1, from coordinate 1,902 downwards.
TACTCTTTTTACTAAATCTATTGTATCTTTTGAAGTACCAAATAATATTGATTTAATCTGCCTCGGTTGAAATCTTGAATTATTTTTATCTGTTAATTGAGCTGCAATTTCAATATTTTCAGGAGTCAAGCAGCTGATAATTTCTATTTTGTCATCAACGGATAATTGACTTTTTGAATCATTCATAAATGTATTTACAAATTCAGCCGTTTCCGGAATGTAAGAGGAAATTAATGATGACATTTGTGATAGTGAATATTTTTCATTTTCATCATCAATTAATGCTCCGGCATAAGGATATGTATTTTCATTCAAATGGATTAAAATTTCAATTACACTATTAGAATCATTTAAAATATCTTTTTTTGCATTTAGGCAATTTATAAACTCTATAACTTTTTGAGACTCATTTAATAAAAAATCTTTTGATTGGGTTAAGATTTCTGCTAATTCTTCATTCTCTTTTTCTGAAACTTCTTCAATATCGCAGCTTAATTCTTTTTCGGCATCCGGAATACCTAAACCAATATATAAATATAGGGAAGCCAGAAGAAATTGAAACCCTGTAACCTTTGACAATCTTTCAACTTCATCTTTATCGGTTATACCAAGTTGATTTAATAATTTTAATCTGCTTGTTTGAGGAACATCAATTCCTTTTTCTGCGAATTTTCCCTTAAATCCGAACGAGTTTACCTGTGCCATGCCGTAAGAAGCTAAAGCATTCAAAGAATTTGCTTCAGCCTTTTTAGTTTCAACAGGTTTTACCGTTGATTTTTTTTGAATACTTAACTTTTCCTTTTCAACAGGTGAAATATTATTATTGTGTATTTCCAATTATTTACTCCGAATTATAAATTATATATCGGCATATTTTTTTAAAACTTTAATTTTTTAATAAATTTTTTGCAAAAGCGGTCGACTCGTCGTTTATTTCACCTGCTGCAAGCATTGCTATTGCTTTTATTCTGTTTTCTCCGCTGAGTTTATATACATTAACCTTTGTTTTATCCGTTTGTTCTTTTGTTACATAAAAATGAACATTCGATTTTGCAGCAATTATCGGCTGATGAGTTATTACTATGATTTGATGTGATTTGGATAATTCTTGTAATTCATCTGCAACGGATTGCGATGCTTTACCTGAAATTCCCGTATCGATTTCATCAAATATTACAGTATTTGTTTTATCAGCTTGGGCAAAAATTGATTTTAATGCCAGCATTACCCTTGAAATTTCACCGCCCGAAGCAGTTTTGGCAAGCGGTTTTAAATCCTCGGATACATTTGTTGATATCATAAATTCTACTCTGTCAATTCCGTTTTCGCTCATCGGAGCAGTTGTTACATCAATTTTAAATCTGGATTTTGCCAGTTCTAAATGCTCAAGTTTCTTTTCAACCGCTTCAGACAATACTTTTGCAAGTTCTTTTCTTGCTTCGCTTATTGTTTTTGATAAATCATCGAGCTCTGATTTTAATATTCTTGTTTCCTTTTCCGCTGATATGATTTCATCCTGTGATACTTCTATTGAATTTAACTCTTTTGATAACGTTTCATAAGTATTTAATACTTCTTCCAGAGTGTTTCCGTATTTTCTTTTAATTTTTTCCAATTGGCTTATACGCTCTGAAATAAACTCCATACGCTCATTATCATTCTCTTTATTTTCGGAATAATCAAGCATTTGTCTTGATATTTCTTTCAAAGTTTCATAAACTCCGATAAATTCTTCTTCCGCTTGATGTATTGACTCATCCATGGAACTTAACTTAGATATATTGTTTTTTACACTGCCCAAGGCATTTATTATGCTTTCTCCGTCACCGTTTAATGCCCAGTATGAGGAATAGGACAGCTCTTTTAATTTTTCCGTATTTGCAAGTATATCAAGCTCTTTAC
>CANPYB010000081.1 GCA_947587605.1 Candidatus Gastranaerophilales bacterium | reverse complement strand
TTTCCTGCACGTCGTTCTACTATTTTATCAAGTCCTACAAACGCTCCGCCCACTATGAACAGTATATTCGCCGTGTTTATTTGTATAAATTCCTGATGAGGATGTTTTCTTCCGCCTTGCGGAGGTACATTCGCCACAGTTCCCTCTATCATTTTTAACAGAGCCTGCTGTACACCTTCGCCCGATACATCTCTTGTGATACTTGTATTTTCGGACTTTCTTGAAATTTTATCTATTTCATCTATATATATAATGCCTCGTTCTGCTTTCTTTGCGTCAAAATCAGCATTTTGATACAGTCTTAATAATATGTTTTCAACATCATCACCGACATAACCTGCTTCTGTTAATGTTGTTGCGTCTGCTATTGCAAAAGGAACATCCAGCATTTTAGCTAAAGTCTGCGCTAAAAGAGTCTTTCCGCTTCCGGTCGGACCTACCAATAATATATTGCTTTTTTGGATTTCAACCTGTTTTTCATCCGCAGTTTCATTATGTGCTATTCGTTTATAATGGTTGTAAACAGCTACTGACAACACTTTTTTTGCGTCATCTTGTCCGATTATGTATTCATCCAAGTACGCTTTTATTTCATGCGGTTTTGGAACCTTTGTTATATCTGCTTCTTTTGTTTCCGTTATTTCGGGTTTTTCCTTATTTTCCAGAAACTCCTCGTCAAGTATTTCATTACATAACTCAACGCACTCATCGCAAATGTATACATCGGGCCCCGCAATCAGCTTTTTTACCTGCTCTTGCGTCTTTCCGCAAAATGAACATTTTAATCGACTCTCATCCATTGCTGCCATTTATTATATCTCCGCACTTGGTTTCGGTGTTGTATTTGCTGTTACTACTTTATCTATCATACCGTATTCTAACGCTTCTTCCGGCGTCATTATATAGTCACGGTCAGTATCTTTTTCAATCTTTTTAATGGATTGCCCCGTATTACTTGCAAGGATTTCATTTAAAGATTTCTTTATTCTTATTATTTCAGCAGCTTGAATTTCTATATCGGTTGCTTGACCTTGCGCTCCGCCTAAAGGCTGGTGGATTAATACCCTTGAATGAGGCAGTGCCATTCTTTTTCCTTTTGTTCCCGATGAGAGTAAAAATGCTCCCATTGATGCTGCCTGACCTAAACATATTGTTGATACATCCGCTCTTATATGCTGCATTGTATCATATATTGCAAATCCTGCCGTTACGCTTCCTCCCGGGGAATTAATATATAACATAATATCTTTTTCCGGATTTTCGCTGTCCAATAACAATAACTGCGCAACGATTAAATTTGCTACCATATCATCAATTGGCGTGCCTAAAAAGATTATTCTTTCTCTTAATAATCTTGAAAATATGTCAAATGACCTTTCGCCTCTTGATGATTGTTCTATTACAACGGGTACAAAACTCATATTTTTTCCCTTTCTAACCTATTTATTAATATAATTTATTTTAGCATTGTCAAGCAGAATTTTCGTTACCTTTTCGCTTATTACCTGCTGATTTAATGATTGTAAGATATTCATATTCTTTTGTATCTCTGATACTATATTTTCGGTTGTTGTTCTGTATATTTGAGCCATTTGCGCAATTTTATTTTGTATATCTTCCTGCGTTACGCTTACTTTTTCCTCCTGCGCAATTTTACCCACTATTAATGATGTTTTTATTCTTTTTACCGCTTCTTCCTTTAATTGGTCATATATCTTTTGATGTCCCTCTTTTTCAAGCATTTCATCAAAATTTCCGCCCTGCATATTGACTCTTTGTTTAAATTCACCCATTAATGCCTGTATTTCACGGTTTATCATCGTTTCTTGTATATCTATATCAGTTTTTTCCATTAATGTTTCATAAATTTTATCTGCTGCTCTTTTATCATTTTGCGCTTTTGCATTATTATCGGCATACTTTTGTATATCTTCTTTTAATGCGTCTAAAGTTAAAAGTGACGTGTTGACTCTTTTTGCCAAATCGTCATTTATTTCGGGCAGTTCTTTTTCTTTTATTCCGTTGATTTTTATATTAAATTCCGCATCTTTTCCTTTTAATTTTTCATCGTGATATTCGTCGGGGAATTTTACGTTTATTTTAAATTCTTCATTTAAACTTTTATCAACAAGCTGTTCCGCAAATCCCGGAATAAAGTTTGAATGCCCTAAATCAAGCATATAATTCTTTGCGCTTCCGCCTTTTATTTCTTCTCCGTCTACATAGCCGTCAAAGTCTATCATTACTATATCGGTATTTGTTGTTTTTCTGTCCGTTATGTCTTTTAAAGAAGCAAATCTTTCCTGCAGAATTTTTAATTCATTTTCCACTACATCATCGGGATTTTTAAATTCTTCAACTTCTGCTTCAATTCCTTTATATTCGCCTAAATTAACTTCGGGTCTTAATTCGAACATTGCAGTTACTTTTAATGAATTATCGTCAGCAAATTCATAAGATTCTACATTTGGAGCGGTAACCAAATCAAAATTATTTTCATTTATTGTATTTTGGAATATAGTCGGAAGCAGGTTGTCCAAAACTTCTTTTTGAAGCGCTGCTATTCCCACATATTTTTCCAATATATTTTTGGGTGCTTTTCCCTGCCTAAAGCCAGGAACGTTTACCCTTTGAGCAAGTCTTTTACATGCTTTGTCATATTCCCAGTTCGTTACCGACGGTTCTATTTCAATATTTAACTTTACTTGATTGTTTTCTAATTTTTCTACTGTTACAGTCATTGTATGTCACCTTTTCTAATTATTCTACACATGCCCTTTTTATATCTTTACTGTTAGATTATATCACAAATATATTTCTTACAATTAAAATAAGTCATTTGGAGTATCTGATGTTTAATTTCACCTCCTGTGTTATAATAATAAAAAGAAGATATGAGGTGGTTTATGAGAAATTTGATTTTACTTTTATTAATTTTTACATCAGCTAATTATGCTTTTGCCGCTTTTGGCGGAATGGACCCCGGAGCTATTAATAAAAGCTATATGCGTGATATGAGACTTCACGAAATTGAATCACGAGCAAAAGACAGAAATGCTATTATTAAAAAATCTAATGAAACAGAAGCAAAAGAATATTCTCCCGCTGTTAACATTAACTCAATTAAATTTGTTAATAATAAAAATATATCATCGGAAGAACTTTCCAACCTTGTTGAATATAAAATTTCTCAGCCTATGAATGAACAAAATATTTCAGATATCAGAAAAGAAGTTATGAAATACTATCAAAAACAAGGCTTCATAAGCGCTGTTGCTTTTGTTGTTTCCACTGATAAATCGGGTGAAATTGTTATTGAGGTTGAAGAAGGACCCAGAAATTCTATCATTATAGAATAATTTATTATTTTTATCCCATAAAAAATCAGACAGAAGTTTAGCACTTTTTTCTAATTTAACTAAACCGAAAATCCCGTAAACTGGATAATAATATCTTGGTGTTCTTTAGTTTACGGGAAGTGTGTTATGGGCTATTTGCCAAAAAAATTATGTCTGTGGATATTTATTATTATTTTTATGCCGTTAAGTGCCTTTGCACTTGATATTGAAAATACTGCCGATAATCCGAGATTAGTTAATCTCACTCCGCAGCAATTCAAAGCGCTGGATAATATCGAAAAGCGTATATATTCCAATGCTTTCCCGACGGAAAATACTATTGACAGGCTTGAAAGACTTGAAATGGATTTGTTCCACGGTATTCAAAAAGGCTCTCCTACCCAGCGTATTAACACTTTAAAACTTGAAAGCACTCGTATTGCTTTAAGAGGAACGGCTATGACACCTATGATGCAATCTACCTTTAATTCAAGATATATTAATCCGCAGGGTGAAACGCCTTATTACGATGACGTTGGCATTATTGACGGTCTTATAAGAGTTTGGTGGCCCGATTTCTACGCAAAATTATCCGAATACAGACGATTTAAGGAAGCTAACTATTTTTATTAATCCTTACGGTTAATGCGTTGCTTATCGTTGCGGAAGTTCTTATATTGCTTCCGCTCATTACGTTTCCTCCTGCATACATTACCGTTGAACTTCCGCCGTCTAAATTAATTGCTTCATAACAGCCTAAATCGGACATTATCTTTGCAAGCTCGGTTAATGTTACTCCGCTTGAACCCTCTTTTCTGCCCTCGACCGTTACAATTACCATTACGTTGTTTTTTGTATAGCCTACCGCGGTTCTCGGGTTTCTTCCCGTTATTGCCGTTAATTTCTCAGCAGCCGTATCTATATATATTTTCCCCTCTTTCATTAAATACGGCCCGCCGCTTATTATATGATTAATATCTCCGTTTAATCGGGTTAAACGGTAATTAACTTCTATCTTTTCTCCCGATTTTATTCCGTTCATTTTTTCACTCGGAAGCGTTATTACATAACCTTTATCAGGTATAACTGACGACTTATTTGATATTGCAATTACCTTATTATCTTTTATTACTATCTGTTTTACACCTTTACATGTAACGGGAGACATTGCACCCCAGCGGTTTGTGTATATTATTACCTGACCTCGGCTCATTCTTGGCTGATTTATACCGTCAATTTTTATTTTTTCTTCGCCTTTTGATATTACACTGCCGTTAAATCCCGCACGTGCCGTTGAATATCCGTTATCGCCAATTGCAAATACTGCTCTGTCATATATCGGACCCGTTATTATTTCTTTATTTATCATTAATGTACCTAACGGAGTTCCCGTGTCCTGCTTAAAATAGGTTCCGTTTACAGCTATTAAGGATTTTGAACCCAATGCCATATTCTTTATTTTTGACCTTGAATGTATTTTATTTGATGATAATTGCGGAATTATCTCTATTTGAGGATTTATGTTTCTGTTTATTTCGGATACGTTTAATTTTACTCGTCTTGAATTTATATATTTTGTCATTCCGACATATACAACACCGGTTTCAAGTCTTTTTACGGGGACTTTACCGTACTTTGCTTTTAATTCTTTATTCCATTTTTCTTCCAATAAAAAAAGAGCATCATTTTGCTCTTTTCTCATAGTATTCTCTTGTATATATCCTTTTAAAACAGTTCCCGTTTGATATGCACTTATGGACATATTCTGTCCGGAGAAAACCGCTATCGCTAATATCATTATCCCTAGCCTGAAGACCGTTTTCCCGGAGTTTTCTATTCTTCGTTCCGACAGTGCATACATTTTTCTTCTTCCTTATACTACAATTGTAACATATTTTTCATGTTTTTTCAAGTGGTTACGGGAAAAATTAAAGAAAAATTTTTTTATTGTATAATATTTTTATTGGAGGGTTTTATGAAAGATTTAGCACTTAAGTATTTTATGGAGGGATATTCATGCTCTGAATCAATTGTTCAAGCGGCTGCCGATAAAGGTTATATCTCTTATGACGCACTTGCAATTGCAACTTCATTTTCGGGCGGTATGGGCGCAAGATGTCTTTGCGGTGCGGTCGCAGGTTCTCAAATGGTTATTGGCGCAATGTTCGGCAGAAATGATAAGCACGACGGCAAACAAGCCAGGGCTTTAGCTAAACAGTTTTATGATAAATTTACGGAAAAATATAAAGTTGCCTGCTGTAAAGTCTTAAGCGCGGGATTTAGTGATTTTCATTCTCCGCAGCGCCGTCAGCACTGCACTAAAATGGTTGGGGACTGCGCTTTATTACTTGAAGATATTATAAAAGTGAATACATCAAAAGTTTAATTTATCACTTTATATATCAGCGACTTTGCCTGCGGTTTTGTATTTGTTATTTCAAAAGCAGATTTAACAAGTTCTTCCGCCTCATTTAATGCTGTTTCTTTATTAGTATATAAAATAGCTATTGTATCACCCGAATGAACTTCATCCTGCGTCTTTTTAGTTAAATAAATTCCTGCGGAATAATCTATTGTATCAGTCTTTTTCTCTCTGCCTGCGCCTAAATTTTTACATGCTTTTGCAACTTTTAATGCGTCAATATTTGAGACGAAACCTGTTTTATCCGTCTTAACTTCATACTTTATTTTTGCTTGAGGAAGCAGGGAATAATCATTTATAATTCTTTCATCCCCGCTTTGCGATTTAATTATTTCCTTAAATTTTTCCAGCGCTTTTCCGCTTTGTATAAGTTCATCAATATATTTATATGCTTCTTCTTTGTTTAATATTTTACCCGATTTTTCAAACGCCTGCGAGCAAAGCATATATGTTACTTCTTTTAAATCACTTTCCATGTTGCCTTTTAAAAATTCAATTACTTCTTGAATTTCCACGGAATTACCTATTGCTCTGCCTAAAGGCTCTTGCATACTGCTGATTACGGCACTTATATTTCTGCCGAGGCGCTTTCCTGTTTCCACCATTATTTTTGACAATTTTTCAGCATCTTCGGGAGTCTTTATAAACGCACCCGAACCGTATTTTACATCCAATATTATATGATTTGCCCCCGAAGCTATCTTTTTTGATACAACCGAGGAAGCTATTAAAGGAATTATATCCACAGTGGATGTCACATCCCTCAATGCATAGAGCTTTCCGTCAGCAGGTGCTAATGACATTGTCTGCGCGGCTATTGCCGTTTTATGCTCTTTTACTTTTGTTTTAAATTCTTCTATACTTAAATCCGTTTTAAATCCCGGTATTGACTCTAATTTATCTATTGTTCCGCCTGTATGACCCAATCCTCTGCCCGATAATTTAGCCGCATAAAGCCCCGCTGAAGCGATTATCGGCAGAAACATTAAGGTTATTTTATCTCCGACACCGCCTGTTGAGTGTTTATCCGTTATATCATTTGAGATATCTTCTAAATTCAATACTTCCCCTGAATATGCCATATACTTTGTTAAGTATACCGTTTCATCCGTATTCATTCCGCGAAAATAAATTGCCATAAGCAGGGAGCTTATTTGATAGTCCTCAATTGTTCCCTTTGTAACACCGTCTATAAAGTATTTTATCTCCTCCTCATTAAGTGCATGCCCGTGTTTTTTCTTTTCAATTATGTCAATTATTTTCACTTTTTCCTCCCGTAAAAAACAAGAGAAGCCACAAATTTATTATGTTTGTTCGGCTTCTCTTATTTTTTAATCTTTATTCGTTATTTCTTTTGCGTATTTAAGTATTGAATAATATCGTTTGTTACATCAACTCCGCCGGCATATACAACACCGTAGTCAAGTATAATATCAAGTTTTTTTGAAGCTGCTACCGCTTTTGAA
>CANPYB010000080.1 GCA_947587605.1 Candidatus Gastranaerophilales bacterium | reverse complement strand
TTGGTTATTTTGCTCGGGCATGATGATTGCGGAGTAATGAAATATGCAAAAGAACATTATCCTAAAATAGAAGATGAATTTAAGTCAATATTATCCTGCGTATATCCCGTATTGGATAAACAAGAAGACATAAATTGCCACAATTATTTTGCGATGCAGCATACAATTTGGGTTGAAAAAACAATAATGCAAAAATCAAAAATCATATCAGAAGCGGTAAGGCGCTGTGAAGTATACATTGCAAAGTGCCATTTTGACCACTCAACGGGATTGGTAAATTTAATATAGTAAATTTATGTAAAAAAAATCATAAAAAAAGTGTAAAAATAACAAAAAATATTATCCTCATAATTAATATCTAACAGATATTAAAAGGATATATTATGAGAATAAACGGAATTAAGTCAGCGCAAAGCGCATTCAAATTTGGGTTTAAGAGCAGAAGAACAGATATAAATACAATAACACAACTAAAAAACGGAACAAATCCGATAAGTGAAAATTTAAAACTTAATATATTAGGAGCTGTAAAAAATCTGGCAAAAATGCCGGATAGAGCCAATATAGAATTTTTAATGGATATATCCGAAAACCTTAATTACGGACAGGGTGAAAATACAGAATTTAAGGCTGCTTTAGATAAAGACGGAATAACTCCCGAAGAAAGAGAAAATACAAACTGGCAGAAATTATTGAATGATACAATAAGCAGGGCATTAGATCACTGCACTGAAGATGTTGAAGATTTAAGAGCAAAATTTGTAAAATCTTATGGGGGGGGGTATAAGAGTCCTTTAACACAAGAACAAAAAGAAGTTCTTGATTTAAGAATGCACTTGGCTGATAAATTGGCGCAAGAAGCTGAAAATGCAGACGATGAAGATATAATCAGAATTACAAATATAAGAAAAAATCTGGATTATTTTACTGCATCATCCGAAATTTCCATAAACCAGAAAAAGGAATGCTTGGAACGGTTTAATTATTTCTTAAGTGACGATTATAAAATACATCCGCAATTAACAGATAAAAAACTTCAAGCGTTAGATGAAATGCTGTCTGACATAGTAATTAAAACTCCCGAAGATGATGTTTTAACAATAAAAGCAGTTAATCAATTACAATCGGGTATATGTGCCGCTATATCAATATGCAGAAAAGCAATAGCTTATGAGGATAAAACAAGGTATGTTGATATTATTCTGGATGAATTAAAAGACAGTCCTACAATGGAAGTTTATGATGTAACAGAATTGGGAACAGGTAAAAAAACAGAGATAGAAAAAGCCGATATAAATTATGATGCGGCACTTTCAAGAGGTTACAGGATTATAGACGCATCTGCTCATATATGGATGCAAAATGCGCATGCAAGCGGTGACGGAAGTATATTGACGGAAAGATACACTGCTTTTGATGATGATTATTACGGAATATACGATGATTCAAGCTGGTATGAGGGAATTGCAGAAAATCTTACGCCGGATAAAGAGTTTTTAAAGGCTTTAATTAAAGAACGAGCTGAAGTAGAAGCAGTAGAGAAAAAAAGAAAAGAAATGAAAAGTCTTCAGGAAAGTTTGGCGCAAGAAAAAAGTAAATGGTTAGAAATTCAAGAAAAGACATCTGCTAAATTAAATGATGTATTATCATATATATTTCCGGAAAAGAATTCAGCTCAAATAAATGAGTTAAGGCGAAAACTTATAAAATATTATACAGGTACAAACTCTGAAAATGAAATCAATGTTGCGGAAAAATTACCGAAAGAATTAAAACAGCAAAAATTAGAAGATTTTATAAGAAATTATCATGGAACTTTAACTGAAGACCAAGAAGCAAGATTAAAAGAAAAATCCGCATTCATATATAATATGACGGATGAATATACATCAATTGATAAAAAATTAGGTAATGCAAAAAAGTATTCAAGTCAATCGGGTAAGTTTAGATATTATAAAAATTTATTTAGGCTTGCGGCAGCCCACAGGCATGCTTTGGAAACAGACATTCAAAGAATTGGGGTTGCAGCCAGATATGAAAAAGCGTTAAATATTCCACCCAATGAAATAAGGGTTATACAATATTTACATTCAATAGAAAATAAACTTTCAGTTGAGAAATACAGATCATCTCTTGCAGCAAAATTAGGAATTCCCGAAAGTGAAATAAGTACTCAGTTGGCAGAAGACATAGTGCAATTTGAAAGTATAATTCCGTTAAAATTAAATGCACTAATAGAAGAAATTTTTGATTTTGATTTAAAAGAAATGTTGATACAAACCTATGAAGAAACACTGGAAGCAGTTAAAAAGGGAGATAAAAATGTTATTTCCGAAACGGCAAATTTATTGGGCATAAAACCGGATAATGAGGAATTAATAACAAGATTAAATCAATCAATAGCAAAATTAAAAAATACAAAATCAATAAATTCATATGAAATGCAAGACTCAATTCGTGAAATTGGTCACGAAAATATTGTAGAATTCGTAAACTTAATTTTTGGTATATATCGTGAATTGATTGAAAACGGAATTTCGGAAAAACACTATAAAGAATTGCAGGCGAAATACGGAAAAAACGGAGTATCTGCAGGATTAACCAAAAATAAAGATGAATATGTAAAATTAAGAAATCAATATTATGAAATACTAAATAAATGGCAAGTTCCGACCAGAAGGGAAGCAATAATAGACGCTAGTGAACGGCAACATTGGATATTGTCATTAAGTCAGCTTGATAAATTAAAGGAAAGATTTGATATAATTGATGCGCAAATTATGGAAAACAGGAAAACAATACCAAACATAAGAATGCGCAAAAAATCAAATAATGCAGCGATAAAATTCAACTCGGAAGAAATTGATATATTAAACAAAATAGAGTCTCAAATTTCATCAATGAGAAGATACAGCAAAAATTCATATAAAGAAATATCTGCAATGCTCCATGATGAATTGGAAAATTTGTATTCATATATAGGCAGGTTAAACGGTCAATTCTGGGTAAGAGAAGAAGGCTCAAGCGGATTAAGCTCAAATGAGCAGTTAAGAATAATAGAACAAATGACCGGAAAACCATACCATATAGAAACAGATGTAAAAGAAGCGGCAAAATTAATTAAAAGCGGACAATGCAGCGGTATAATCTCATCGAGTGTTGATGATACGGATTATGCGTTCCATGCTCAGTATATACCGATGATAACATCTGAAAGATTTAAAGATACAAAAACAGGAAAAACAAAAAAAGAAGATGTACTTTGGACTGATAATTCCTGGGGAAAAGCAGAAAATGAATATTACTGGACCGGAGTAAGCGGAAAAAGGTATACGGATTACGGCGGCGGTTACGGTTGGCGTGACGGGTTTATAGTTGATAAAAACTATAGAATAGGGCAAAAAGTATCAGATATTGATTGTGCCGTAGGTACTGCCGAAAACGGGAAAACTAAATTCGGGTTGTTAATCGACATGATAATACCCGGAAATACAGATAGAGCATATACAAAAATAAGCCGGTTAATGGATTATATATTTAAAATAAATGACACAGATGCTGATTTAGATTTTTTGGAACAAGAATTAACTTCACACCCGTTTAATCCCGATGATATAGACAGATTAGATGATTTAATATCAATGCGTGCTGATGTTATTGCTAATAAACTGGAAAAGATTAAGACAAAAGATGAATATGATAAACTTCCCGATAATGACCCGTTAAAACTAACAATGGAAAAAATGGCATTGTATACGCAAACATACAATGAAGAAATGCGGGATATAATATTATCATCTATATGCTTAAAAGACCTAAAGTACGCAAAGGCTGAATTAATCGACTATAATATAGACAGAATTGAGAATATTATCAGTAAATCCCCAAGAACTTTTATTAATATTGCTGTTTATTCAAAAGCACAATTATTTGAATTGTTTAAAGAAATAGAAGAAAAATACGGAGAGAAAAAGGGAAAATCTGATTGTAACGAAATTCTCTATAAAATCTTTAATGTTCCTACTGATGAAAATGCGGAATGGAAAGGTTCATTAAATCAACTTGAAGAAATATTGAAGAGAAATGCCCGTGAAAATGCACTGTTATCATTTACTAATGAAAAAGCAGCTGAATATTTTGCGCAAAAAGCAGGAGAAATAATATCTAATGCTATAAATCAATTTGTAAGAATAAAATCTGTTGAGGATATAAAAACAGAGGGCAACGCATTTACAAGTTTACCTTTATTTAAAGAATTTATAGCCGCCGTGGATAAATATCTTAAACCGAGAGATGATAATGAATTATTAAAATTAATACAAGAACTCCAAAACGGAGATTTTGAAGTTTCGGACAATTTTATAAAATTATTAAAACCCGAAGATATAGGTTTAAAATTTGAGTCGGGTTATGAATACATAAAAAAATACAAAGCTGATGATATGTCAGTGATAAGAAATTTCTCCAAGATTGCCGGTATGGATGTATTATATTCCGATGAATTAAATGAAGTTTCAAATGTATACAGAGCTCTTAGAATCAGCCTTTTGGATATGGATGTTCAAAAGTTTATAAAAAGCTATAAAGCTGAAGCATTTGAAAAATATAAAGTAAGACAGGCATTTCCGCAGCCTGTAATTATGTCCGATGAAAGCGTAGAATACTATATAAGAGATATATTTTCTTCTATGGAAAAACCATTGTCATATATTTTTAATGCCAATGAAATGTTTTCTACGATTTCAAAATTTAAAAAATTCAAACATGCAGCTGAAAGAAGCAATGTCTTTAAAACATTAATACAAGGTAATGATGTTAAAATAACGGAACAGAACAAAACAAACTATGAAAATGCACTATCTTTGCTGCAAGAACTTTATGAAGAAATAAAAAATGATAAATTCGTAGAAGACGCAAAAATTCATATAGAACTAATATTAGAAGAAATAAATAATTCAAACGGTGAGTTAAGCGGAGAAAAAATAGGATCTGCATTAAATAAGATATATCAAATATTTGAAGACTATATAAATACGGGAATATTGGAAGAAGCAAGAAAAAATAAAATAGATGCAATGCAGAATATATGCGACAATGTAGGATTATTTGTAAATAGTGCAATTGATATGAGATATCGTAATGATGCTATGAGAATGATTAAAAATATAATAAATGCATCAAAGAAAATGTCAGATGAAGAAAAAGAAAAAAGTATATCAAAACTCATTAAATTTGTGCAAGAACATCATATAACAAGAAATCCCGTAAAATTGTTGAACGAAGTTACAAAAGATATCTTAGCCGGGAGAATGAATACAGATGAATATACATTAAAGAAAATGTATTTGAATAAAGCATTAAAAGTCGCAAACCAAACCAGGATACAGTATAAGCTGGTGCAAAATCAACATGAAGGTTTTAGTTCAAAGTTAAAAGGCAGATTATCAGAATTCTGTGTATATGACAGCCCGGATGATTATACGGACCGGTCGCCAATGGCAAGCGAAGACGGACTTATATATCTTATTCAGCAATTAGAGAATGCTGATGATAACCATACAACTTTAACTTTATTTATGGAACAGACTGGACTTGCTAAAAATGCTTTATCCGCATTAATAAATACATTCAACATTAAAAAATGTATAGAGCAAATTGATAAAACCTCATCATTATTAAATTTAGCTTTAGAGGAAACGGAACAATTGCGAAAGATAGTTGAGGATTATTTTGAAAAAAGCGAAATTAAATATAAATCACTTGATGATGCTTGTAATCATATTGCAGATTATGTGGAAAGAAAAATAAAATTTGATGAAAATTCTCCTATAGTTAAACCTTTCATAGAGATGATGAGGGATATGAAAGTATCACAAGGTACAATAGATGTGAACAATATTAATTTCTCAAAACAATTGCTGCCTGCAATTGTTTTAGAAACATTAAATGATGTAATATCAAAAATAGGTGTGCAATACGATATATTAAGCGGAATAAATGACATGATAATTAAGCGGGTAAATTTAATAATGAACTTAAAAGTACCTGAAAATAGTCCCGAAAATGAAGCTCGCAGTGAGTTTATGCAAAAAATTGATGATTTGCAAATTTATTTGGAAAATGTAATTTCCGAAATAGATGCGAGATTGCAGCAAGATATATACGATGTAAATTAAATTTCGTATTTGATAAAATAAATAAACATAGTAAAATGTAATTATGAAAAAGAAAATTATAATATTATTTTTATTAGTTGTAATGTTTTATACAAGCATGCCCGCATACGCATTAAATGTCGGAACATATAAAACAGAAACCGAATACGGGTTATTAGACGGATTTAAGGTTAATTGGAAAAGAAAAGATAAAACTCAGCCGTTTATAGAACCCCGAGAGGAATCAACAAAACAGGAAAAAGAAAAAGAACTTCAATATTACAAAGAAGATGAATACGAACACACTAAATTTATGTATGACGGCAGGGCAATAATATAAAAAATAATACAAATAATAAAAAAAAGAGAACCGATTAGGTTCTCTTTTTTGTTTATATAACATCTTACAGAATGTTTGAAGTAAGAGTAAAGTGGAAACGACAGGTATCTCTGTCCCAGTTATTTTCGAAGTCAGCATATCTTCTGCCGAGAGGGAAGCCCCAATACAGGTTAGCGGAAATATATTTTGTAAGTTTAACAATAACACCGGGACCAAAGCTCATTAAGTAATTTGTCGCATTATCATAAGCATCTGTTTGGAATCTGTTACCAATCCAACCGAAGTCATAGAATGCTGCGAGCTGAATGCTGTCGCTGATGAACTTATATTTTTCGGGGAGGATAGCTCTAAACCCGGGGATTGGGAATCTGTATTCAAAACTTGCTGTTAAGCCGTAATCACCAATGAAGAAGCCTTCGTCATAACCTCTAACTGATGAAATACCGCCGATTTGCATAGCTTCTGAAGCCCAAAGGTGTCTGTTTGCGTATTGACCGTTAACTTGTAAAATCATTAACTGATTTTTAGGTAATACTTGTAAACGAGCAGCACCTGCTTCAGCTTTTAAGAAGTTATTGCTTGATAAATTACGTGCTTTATTACGGTCGGAAGCATCAAGCGGAACACCGCCGGAAATAGCACCGTTAAATAACCATCTGCCGTAGTAGTCATCTTTAACATCCGTTAAACTTCCCTTAATAACCCTTGAACGGTAGTCAGTCAAGTATGGATTAAGAACGCCTAACATCCAATCGGAAGATAAGTCTGTATTACGCATATCTAA
>CANPYB010000079.1 GCA_947587605.1 Candidatus Gastranaerophilales bacterium | reverse complement strand
AACCTATATATTGAACTATTGTTTTTATGCATACTAATTATTATAATTATTGTTATGAAAAGGTTTACTATTATATTAATAGTCATATTATTTATTACTTTCGTTACTATTTTTTATCAACAAAATATTAAAGTATTTGGATACAAAAAACATGAAATTATGAAAGTCTCTGAATTATTGTATGACAAAGACCCAAATCATTGGGATAAAATATATATTAATAATAGAGGAGATGTCGCTTATAAGAATAAGGTTATATTTACTGATTCCGGTAAACCTTTAAATGGTATTAATGCTTATACAACAACAGAATTTGAAATATTTTTCAAAGCAGACGGTGCAGTCCCAAAAGAAGGATGTGATCCTACCGACTATAAAACAAATGGTAGACTGGGTTGCTATATATATGAAGAATAAAGTTTTAACTTTATTCTTCATCAGGAGTAAGAAATAAGTTTCTTTCTCTTACTCTTCTATTGTATAAACCTTGACGAAAGATTTTTTGTTTAACTGGTTTTCCATTAATATTCTTTGTTTGAGTTTCTTTACAATATTTTAACATAGCATCTGCAGCACCTTTTTTATCTCCGATAAGCAGTTTTTTATATGTTGTTGATCTTCTAAATTCCGGTCCACCAATGTTATATATAAAACTTGTTAAAGCAACTTTTTCGTTATCACTCAATGGTATTTTAATATCTTTAAGAGGTAATGCATGTTCTCTAACATCTTCTCTATATAATTCTTCTGCTTTTTCCTGAGTAATTTTCATCCCCGCAGTAATTTCTTTACCATCAACTTTACCTGTATGTCCATATCCGATTGTCCATATTCCTTTTGTATCTTTATATGCATTAAGGTTACATCCCTCAGCATTCTTTATATAACTTCTTGTTTTCTTTAATGCCTTATCAGAAAATACTGTATTATCAACGGTTTTAACAGTATTTGAATTGTCTATATTAGCAGCACCGCCTGTTACATAACCTATATCTTTTTTATTTATTTTTATTTGTTCAATATTTGGTTCTTCTTTGATTATTTCTTTTTTATCTTTCATTGACGGAAATAATATATCTTCTCTTGATAATTTTTCTTTTACAAAATTCCCTAATCCTAACCCTATATTATCGTAATTAACTTTAGGTAATTTGTCTTTCATCGTTGGAAATAAAATATCTGCTCTGCGCTGCATTTTGTCTTCATAGCTTTCTCTATTTGATATACCTCCGTTTTTATAAGTAAATTTTCCCTCATCATCGCGTGGATGATCTTCTTCTCTCCATTGTGTCATTTTTATCCCCTTTCTTGATTTACATTATCTTGTTTTTTTAACAAAACATCTTTATATTTTTATTATACATTATTTTTTAATTTTATCAATCGAGAAGATATAATTGCATTAAAAATTTAATTTTACATTATAATGTAATCATGCACCAATACATGATTTCAGCCTTTTGTTAAAAATTATTAAAAAAACACATACCCGATTAAAAGGTATGTGTTTTTTATTGTGAACAAAATTTATTATACTGTTTGTTTAGTCATATTTAAGCATTTAACTACTGTATCGACTACCGTTTGTTGTTCTTCGGGAGTAATCTCGGGGAACATTGGTAATGACATTACTAATTTTGTATCTTTTTCCGTTAACGGCAGGTCGCCCTCTTTATATCCGAGTTCTTTATGCAATTTTTGCAAATGTAAAGGTACGGGGTAATAAATCATTGCGCCTACACCGTTTTCCTGTAAAAGCTGATGAACTTTATCTCGGTTCTCTATCCTTATTGTATATTGATGATATACACAATAAGAGTTGTCAATTTCTTTAGGGGTTAATATTTCGGGATACTTCGCAAACATTTCATTATATCTGTAAGCGTTTTCTCTCCTTTTTTTATTCCATTCATTGACATAAGGCATTTTAACTCTTAAAATAGCAGCTTGAATTTCATCAAGTCTTGAATTTACACCAAGTTCATCATGATAATATCTTATTGCACCGCCGTGGTTTCTTAACGCAATTACTCTGTTATAAAGATTTTCGTCATTGCAGGTAATCATACCGCCGTCGCCCATACCGCCAAGATTTTTTGTCGGATAAAAGCTAAAGCAGCCGAAATCACCAAACGAACCTACTTTTTGTCCTTTGTATTCCGCACCGATTGCTTGACAGCAGTCTTCAACAACTTTCAAATTATGACGTTTTGCAATATCCATAATTTTATCCATTTCGGCAGGCTGTCCGTATAAATGAACAGGGATTATTGCCTTTGTTTTTGGTGTTATTGCGGCTTCAATTTTATTAGCGTCAATATTAAATGTATCGGGATTAATATCAACAAATACGGGAGTTGCACCTGCTAACCCAATAGCACTTGCAGTTGCAACAAAAGTAAATGCGGTTGTAATTACTTCATCGCCCCTGCCTATATTTAAAGCTCTTAACGCTAAGTGAAGCGCATCCGTTCCGGAGTTTAAACCTACGGAATATTTTGTTCCCACAAAATCAGCAAATTCCGTTTGGAACGCTTTATTGTGCTTGCCTAATATATAAGAGCCCGAAGCCAATACTTCCGTTACTGCTTTTTCAATTTCTCCGCCTATTTTTGCATATTGTCTTTTTGAATCTAAAATCGGAATCATACTAATCTCCTTAACTTCCTAACATATTATAATTATAGTTTACCATAACTTAAATGCGCCTTTACATAATCTTAATAACGGTTATATAATAAGACTATGCAAAACATCGGGGAAGAAAATATAAACGAACTTGAAAAGGCACAAATGGATTTTATATCCACCGTAAGCCATGAATTAAGAACTCCGTTAACAAGTATAAGAGGCTTTGCCGATACGCTTTTAACCTCTTATGACAGATTAACTCCCGAGCAGAGAGAAAAATTTTTGCTGATTATTAAAGATCAATCAAACAGACTTATTAATCTTGTTGAAAACTTGCTGACAGTATCTAAAATGCAATCCGATAAGGAATTAATGGTTTATAAAGCAACAGACGCTTTACAAGCAGCGGAATATGCCGTTCAAATAATAAAAAATCAATATAAAACACACAAATACATTCTTAATTACGATAAAAATCTGCCCAAAATCCTTGTTGACAGCGATAAATTACAGCAGATTTTAATAAATTTAATTGATAATGCTTCAAAATATTCACCCGAAAATACAACGGTAACAGTGAATATCTGCCAGAATTATAATGAAAACACTTTAACAATAAGCGTTAAGGATGAGGGCATAGGAATAAACAGCGAAGATATCGGGAAAATATTTAATAAATTCTCGCGTATCGACTCGCCATTAACAAGAAAAATCCAAGGCAACGGGCTGGGATTATATATTACAAAGACTCTCACGGAAAAAATGGGCGGGAAAATCAGTGTAGACAGTTCACCTAAAGGCAGTGAGTTTAAAATAACTTTTAAAGCCGCAACACCTGAAGATAACGGATTGAAGAAGATAAAAGAGTAAATATGTTAGCAAAAGCAGTATTAATAATAGATAAAAGAATAGAACAATCCACCAGATATAAAAGAATACTGGAGAACATCGATATAACAGTATTCACATCAGCTGATTTTGCGCTCTCTTTAAAAATAATAAATGACTTTGAACCCGATTTGATATTGATTTCAGACAGTATTGATTTTGATATAAAAAAAGCAATAGAACAAATAAGAGTTTTAACATACAACATCCGCCCCGCAATAATAGCACTGTCAAAATCCAATCACATACAGGATAAAATAGAATTATTAGACCTCGGGGCAGACGATTTTTTAAGCGAGCCTATAAATACGGAAGAATTTAAAGCAAGAATTAACGCGCATTTAAGACGGAGTCTTGAAAACAATTTTGTTGAAAATACAATGCTTTTTGACTCTAAAGTTTCTTATAAAATGATAAAACGCGAACTAAACAGCGCGCAAGAGTGGGCAATTATGCTGATAGATATAGATAATCTGGAATTTTATAAGGAAATCTACGGCGAGCTTGCGGCGGATAAATTATTGCAGACATACTCCGCAATTATAAAATCATCGTTAGAAAAAGGCGATTATATAGGTCAATTCGGCAAAGATGATTTCATTGTAATTACAAACCCCGAAAAAGCCGAAAAAATCGCAAATTATCTTGTTTACGCATTTGAAACCGTAGTTTCAAAGTTTTATTCAAAATCAGACGCAAAACGCGGATTTATGTTTATGCACGGAGATGAAGAAGCCGAAAATAAGGTAAATCTTGTATCGACTAGTATCGGAGTTATAACTAATCAATATAAGAAATATAGTGATATAAAGCAAATAATCAGCTCATTAATTTCAACACACAAGCTGGCGAAGTATAAAACAGGCTCCGCTTATGTAGTGGAGCGCCCGAAAATAAGCGCCGATAATGCCGTAGAAGAAAAAGAAAAAAATAATAACATATTAATAGCCGAGCCCGATGAAGCACTATCAATACTTTTAGAGGCAACGGCAAGACTTCAGGGCTACAACGTAAAAGTTGTTAATGAATTTGATGAAATATATGACGCAATAACTCAATATAATCCTGCAGTAATAATACTGGACGCAGGGAACAGCGAAACATTAAAGGGGCTTGAAGTTTGCAGAAAATTAAAATTTGAACTGCAAAATGTAAAATCCAATATAATATTTACAACAACACTTCATGATAAAGAAATGGTGCTAAATGCAGGAGCAGACTTGTATCTGCCAAAGCCGTACGAATTATCTGTAATATTCGGCTGGATTAAAAAATTTAATGACAACTACAATGAATAAGGAGATAAAAATGCAGGTAAAAATCGAAAAAAAATCAATACTTGATGTAAGTGCCGACGTGATTATAGTTAATTTATTTGAGGGTGTAAAAACTCCTGCAGGCGTAACGGGTATTGTTAATAAGGCATACAAAAATTTAATATCGGAATACGTAATAAAAAAAGAAAAATTTGAGGGAAAGTACGGCGAAATATATCAGCTTCCGCTTCCTATATCGGGGAAAAAGCTATTTATAGCAGGGCTTGGTAAACAAAAAGAATTTACTCCCGTAAAAATAAGAGATTTAACCGCAAAAATAGTAAGAATATGCAATAAAGCAGGGAATATAAAAAAAGCGGTATCAATACTTCATGGTGCAGGTATAGCAGGACTTTGCCCTCAATTGTGCGCTCAAATGATTACAGAAGGAGCAATATCCGGCACTTATGCTTTTAATAAATATAAATCCGACAAAAACGAAAACAGCTTAAAAGAATTTGTAATTGCGGAAATCGACAACGAAAAATATAAAAAAGCAAAAATCGGGGTTGAAACAGGAATAATAACGGCAAACGCATTAAACAGTGCAAGAGATTTAATAAATGAATCTTCACAATATTTATATCCCGAAACACTGGCGCAGTACGCTGTTGAAAATTCGGGAGTAAAAACAACGGTATATAATAAAGCTCAAATTAAAAAAATGGGGATGAATGCGTTTTTAGCCGTAGGGCAAGGCAGTATTCATGAGCCTAAATTTATTCACATGGAATATAAGCCCGAAAAGAAAGCAAAAAGGAAAATAGCAATAATAGGAAAAGGAATAACTTTTGACGCAGGCGGACTTGACTTAAAACCGCCGACATCAATGCTTACAATGCGAGATGATATGTCGGGAGCCGCTGCCGTAATCTGTACAATGCGAGCAATATCGGAATTAAAGCCCGATGTGGAAGTTCATGCAATAGTTGCGGCGTGCGAAAATATGCCGTCGGGCAGTGCTTATAAACCCGGGGACGTAATCATTGCAAAGACAGGCAGAAGCATTGAAATTGATAATACGGACGCAGAGGGCAGAGTAACTCTTGCAGACGCTTTAGCTTACGCCGAAGAATTAAAGCCCGATGAAATAATTGATATAGCAACTCTGACAGGTGCTTGCATGGTAGCTTTAGGCACTGTTTCAAGCGGAATAATGGGTAATAACGATAAAAAAATAAAAGATTTTATAAAAACCGCAGAAATTGCAGGCGAGCGTTTTTGGCAGCTTCCAATGTATGAAGAATACGGCGATACTCTGAAAAGTGATATTGCAGATACAAAAAATACAGGCGGAAGAATGGGCGGAGCTTCTTCTGCAGGTGTATTTTTATCTAAATTCATAACTAAAAACACACCTTGGATTCACTTAGATATAGCAGGCACCGCATTTTTAGATACAGCTAATTCGGAAGGCATAAAAGGCGCAACGGGCATAGGTGTCAGAAGTTTAATAAAATATATTACGGAGTAAATAAAAATAAATAAATTTTAAAATGAAAAAATATAATATTTGCATTCAGTTCAATAATAATTATTTTCTTTAACTCAGCATTAAAGCAATTCTAACTCGCCCTATCGGGCTCAAACAGAGAATTGCTTGTGCTGTTTGCTTCGTTAAGAAAATTACATTATTATTTCAAATCATGCAAATATTATATTTTTTTCATTAATAATAAGAACTAAAAATTAGGATAATTATGTACAAAATAATTAAAAATACGCTTACAAAAGAAAAAAATGAAATTTCATTAATAGAAATAAAAAACAATAATTATGATAAAACAGTTTTAATAATAGGAGTATTCCACGGCGAAGAACCCCAAGGGAATTTTTTAATTAACGAATATTTAAAAACAAATATACAGGGAATTAAAAATCGATTATTAATAATTCCCTGCTTAAATCCAGACGGAATGAAAAAAAATCAGCGTCAAAACGCAAACGGAGTCGATTTAAACAGAAATTTCCCTACAAAAAACTGGATTAAGACGGAGAAAAATGAATACTGGGGCGCAGATGAAGCCGGAAGCGAAATTGAAACTAAATTCATGACGGAAATATTAAACGAATACAAAATTGACGCAATACTTTCAATCCACGCACCGTTTAAAATAGTCAATTATGACGGACCTGCAAAAGAACTTGCAGAAAAAATATCGGAAATAACAGGCTATAAAGTACAAGCGGATATAGGCTACCCAACGCCGGGGAGCTTTGGCAATTATGCAGGAGTTGAACGCAATATACCGACAATAACGCTTGAACTCCCCGAAGATGAAACAAACGAACAACTTTGGAAAACAAATAAGGGTGTATTTGAATATTTTGCTGATATATATTAATAATTGTAAATTTTTTTTATCTTAACATCAGATTTTTTAAAGAATACAAAAAAACTGCCGACATGATATGTGTATGAGGCAGAAAAGGCAGTTCTATGTCTGTAGGCAGAGTTTCAGATAATTTTGAATATGATAAGGAATATTTTAATTCTTCTGTTGGTAATCAAAATGATGTAGCAGTATTTGGTGATAGTCAGATTGATGAAAATTACTCTGAATTATCTCCTGTTGATAATTCCGTGTCCTCTCAGCAGGT
>CANPYB010000078.1 GCA_947587605.1 Candidatus Gastranaerophilales bacterium | reverse complement strand
GTAACCGATTGTCATTGCATTGGCGCTTAAATTTGCTGCTGCCATTACTAACAAAGCTGTTAATATAAACTTAATTCTGGACATTATTCCCTCCTGTTTTTACTTCCTTTAAAAATAATATAAACTAAATTTTTGAGTATTTCAAACAAAATTTACATATCTGTTATATAATTTAAAAAGAGAGGGAAGTATATGTTAATTGTAATGCAGAGCGGATGCTCGGAAGATAAGATTTCTAATGTTATTGAATTTATTAAGCAAAAAGGGTTTGATGCTCACATTTCAAAAGGCGAAGAACACACCGTTATCGGTGCTGTCGGAAGCAAAATCATAGATAAACGTGATATTGAACTTTTAGACGGTGTTAAAGAAGTTATCAGAATTTCCTCTCCTTATAAATTGGTAAGCAGAGTTTTTAAGCCCGAAGATACAATAGTGGAGGTTAACGGGGTTAAATTCGGCGGCGGAAATATCGGCATGATTGCAGGACCTTGCAGTGTTGAATCTTTTGAACAAGTTGATGCCTGCGCTCAAAAACTTGCTTCTTTCGGAGTTAAAATCCTTCGAGGAGGTGCTTTTAAACCGAGAACTTCTCCTTATTCTTTTCAAGGGCTTGGGGAACAGGGTTTAAAAATTTTAAGAAAAGCTGCCGATAAATATAATATGGCTGTTACCTCTGAAGTTATGGAAATTAATCAAATTCCGTTGTTTTTAAAATATGTTGATATTATTCAAGTCGGCGCAAGAAACATGCAGAATTTTAATCTGCTTAAAAATCTCGGCGAAATCAGAAAACCTGTACTTTTAAAAAGAGGATTAAGCGCTACTATTGAAGAACTTTTAATGTCTGCCGAATACATTATGTCGGGCGGAAACAGGCAGATTATTCTCTGCGAACGCGGAATAAGAACTTTTGAACACATAACAAGAAATACCCTTGATTTATCTGCAATTCCGGTTGTTCAAAAAATTTCACATCTTCCGATAATAGTTGACCCCAGTCATGCTACAGGGTTAAGAGATAAAGTCGCACCTATGTCAAAAGCTGCAGTAGCGGCAGGCGCTGACGGACTTATTATTGAAGTTCATCATTCACCGGAAACCGCATTATGCGACGGGGCTCAATCACTTTACCCCGAACAATTTAATCAGCTTTACTCAGAGCTTAAAGCCATCGCCAATGTTATTAATAAGCAGTTTTAATATTTAAAACATAATTATTATATTTTAAACGTGAAAACTTTATATCTTTTAATTCTTCTTCACTAAAAGTTCCGCCGTCTTTATAAAATAATTCCAAACCGTCAGGGACTATTTCATATCCGTATCTGCGCGCTAAATTATCTTTATATATTGAATCCATTGATTGCAGCTCCGTTGATATATGAAGAGGAGATTGATTGAGCTCATTAAAACTTCTCAAAAACATCTGCGGGATTTTTGCTTTTTGTTTTTTTATATTGTAATACCTTATTATCTTTTGATACATATATTGGTCTTTTTTCATTTCACTTAATCTGTTTATAAATTCTTGCGAGTTATTTTTGCAGTCTGTTCCGTATACACAGCTTCCCGCTATTAATAAAACAGTCACTATTAACAAGGTTTCCCCTGTTTTAATATTACTTATTACATAATCAAAATAAATATATAAAGGTACAAGAATTAACATTTTATATAAACATACAATATTGGAATGATATAAATACAATATAAATTGATTATTTAACGGATATGTTTTTCCGCACATTATTAACGAATAAATTATCGTTAATACGGATATTTCCATTAATAACGGAAAAACAACCTGTTTTATTTCATTATTTTTCTTCGCAATAACAAAAGCGGTAACCGCTAAACTTATAAATAAAATCCAATATAATATTTCTTCTTTAAAACAAACTCTGTAATAAAGAGCAGAAAACTCTTTAAATATATTATAAGTAACATTAATATCAGTTATACCTCTATCGCCGGCTACTGATTGAAAACCTATTGAAGATGTAAACAAAAAAACCGCAAGACATAAAATTGAGACAGGAAAATAAAAACTTATATTTAATTTATATTTATTTCTTCGAAAAAGTATACTATATAATACTATTAATCCCGCTAACATTAATGATACAAAAAAGTTTATTTCTATTGATGTTCCAATAACAAATCCGCAAAATCCCATTAATAACAGAGTTATTATTGTTTTTTTATTTATAATAAATTTTTCATCAGATATTATGTTTTTATATATATATAACCAAAAGACGGAGTAAAATAACAATGAAAAGAAATATCTGTAATAATTATAATTAACTAATATTACATTACTTTTTATCCCGCTGCCGAAAAAATAACACGCCGTAAATAAATACATAAATACAAATATGACTTTGGATTTATTTTTAAACACTGCAAAACCGGTAACAGATAATAAAACAAAGCAGGATAATATACCTCGAATTATATTTGCACCGTTACACAGAAAATCATTAGGATGAATATTAATTAATACAGGCAGTTTAAAAGAAAAATACTTGCACAGAAAAAAACCGATATACCCGCCTCCATGTCCTGAGCTAAATTTTAAACAATCAAATAAATTTTCGTATTCTCTATATCTTGAGAAAAAGTAATCATCACCCCAAAAACAACTGTTTTGAGTTAAATATTTAAAAAATATTACTATTGATATAGAGATTATAAATATACTAAATAATAATAATTTTGAATTTTTAATATTATTCATTTCGCCCTCTATACAATTTTATAAAAAAAATAAATCATTGATAATATTATCAATGATTTATTTTATTATTTGTTAAATGAAACTATTTAACTACTTTTGCAATTTGATCGGTAATATCCGTACCGCCCGATAAAACAGCACCTTTTGCAAGAACAAGATTATAACCGTTAGTCTTTGCATTAGAATCTATTAATGTTGATATACTTTTATCTATAGCAAGTAATTTTGTTTCATAATTTTTAGCTATAGCATCTCTTTTAGCATTAAATTCTTTATTATATTTAGCTTCTAATGCTTTTTTCTTAGTTGCATCTTTTTCTTTATCTAAGTTAGCTTTTGCTGTTTCAATAAATTTAGCAAGCTCTTGTGATTTAGTTCTTTGTTCATTTTTCAATGCTTTAACTTGAGCAGATGAAGCAACTACTTTTGATACATCTACAACTGCAACTTTAAAGTTGCTCGGTACATCAGAAACTGCATAATTTCCTGCGGTTAAACCAATGCCGAATGCTATTAACGCTATTGCAAGTGTTTTAAAATTATTTTTCATGTCTATCTCCTTTTTTAAGCTGATTATATCATTTTTAAATTTGTTTTTCAAATCTCAAAGTGTTTAATCTTTTTTAAAAGCATTTTTTATTGAGTCGGTAAAAGGAGGTTTTAAAATGCCTTTTTCCGTTATTATACCGGTTATCAGTTCATTGGGAGTAACGTCAAAACCGGGGTTAATAATATTTACATCTTTAGTACAAATCCAATCACCGTTTATATGAGTAACTTCTTCATGATTTCTTTCTTCAATGGGAATTTCTTTACCCGATTTTATCGATATATCAATAGTAGATAAAGGAGCTGCTATATAAAACGGAACATTATGATATTTAGCACTGATTGCAACGGTATATGTACCTATTTTATTGGCGGTATCACCGTTTGCCGCAATTCTGTCGGCGCCTACCACTACCATATTTATCATACCTTTTGACATAAAATAAGAGCACATACCGTCCGTAATAAGAGTTACGGGAATACCGTCCTGAGTAAGTTCCCAAGTTGTAAGTCTCGCACCTTGCTGGCGCGGACGAGTTTCATCCGCATATACTTTTATAGTCGGATCCTTAGCAAACGCACTTCTTATAACGCCAAGAGCTGTTCCGTAACCGACGGTCGCAAGCGCTCCCGCATTGCAATGAGTAAGAATTGCCGCACCTTTTGGAACTACCTCAGCGCCGTAATCTCCCATTTTTTTATTTATTTCTATATCTTCATTTTCAAGTTTTATTCCGTTTTGAATAAGCGCATTTACTATATCTTCAATATTACCTTGAGTCTCATTTGCCAGCTTAATTTGTTTATCAACCGCCCACATTAAATTAACTGCAGTAGGACGCGAGGATTTCAAATATTGTGCTTTTTGCTCCAGTTTTTTTAAAAAATTTTCTTTATTTGTTTCGGTTTTGGAAATTTCAATTGCCCCGAGCGCTATGCCATGCGCACCTGCTATTCCTATAGCGGGAGCACCTCTTACTATCATATCCTTTATTGCGGTATACATCCCATCTAAAGTATTAATATCAACCAGTTTAAATTCTTTAGGCAATATCCTCTGGTCTATCATTCTTGATTTATTTTCTGCCCACTCTATCGTTTTTATTTTTGAATTAAATGACATTATTTGTTTCCTTTACTTTGATTGAAAAATAAGAAATACGAAGTTAAAAACGCACTAAAAGCATTTATTAATGCACATGTTAATGCGGTTAAAATAACCATTGGTATTAAAAATCCGATATTTGTAAATAATACTTTTATCCATATAAACGACTGTATTTTAAATATTAACTGCAAAATAAATGCAATCGGAAAATAAATAACAGCAAAACCAATGCAGGCAAAAAATCCCGAAACTCCGCCGATAATTAAAGTCTGTTCCATATTATATTCTTTTATAAAATCCAAATGTTTTAAATAAATCAATATAAACGGTGCCGTAAATAACATTAACAGTATAAATGCAAGCCATATAAAAGCCGGGATTAAAGGAATAATTCCCAATATTGCACCGGTTATAAACGAAAAAATAACTACCGTTTTAAGCAGTAATTTATCAATCATTTTACACCTCCGGTCATTATATTATTTCTTGCATAGCACAAAGCTATTGCAATAGAGTCCAACGTATCATCAAGTTTTGGCAGATTCTTATAAACAATTAATTTTTCAACAATTTTAGCAACTTCTTCTTTAGAAGCTCTGCCATAGCCTGTTATTATTTGTTTTACTTCTATAGGGGTAAACTCCGCAATAGGAATATTTTTAGACTCCAGAACCGATAGGATAACTCCTCGAGCCTCGGCTACGGGAATTACCGTTTTTTGATTTTTAAAGTAAAACAGCTTTTCAATACTTGCAGAGTCGGGATTATATTTATCTATAATAATTTTAAGGTCATTTTCTATTTCGAAAAGCCTTGCGGAATCGGATTTATTCTTATCTGTTTGTATTGAACCCGACGTTATAAGAATATTACAATCACTATCCGCCTCAACAACCGAATATCCTACAATTGCAAGTCCGGGGTCTATACCTAAAATTCTCATAATTTAATTATAAATTAAATAAATATAAAAACTAATTTTTAAGATTTGTTAATTTTATTATTCATTTAAGCACTTTTTAAACTTCATGAGTTTATTAAATGTACAAGGTGAACCATGATAATAAACCAAATAACCCAAACAATGTACGGAATACAAGGAAAGCAAATCCCTGCGGGAAGAAAAATAAACCTCCTCGCTCCCGCAGGTGATATTGTTGTATTTAGCGGAAAAAGCAAACCTGCGGCTAAAGAAAAACCAATCAGTCCTAATATTTTAAAAGCGGTTGAACTTGCTGATAAATTAACACAAATACCAATGCAAACCCCGTTTTCCTTAGACTTAATATCTTCTATTATCGCTCAAGATTCACCTGATATAACATTAAGACCAATAGAAGAACTTTCTGAGTTAATTGCCGATTCACAAAATTACGGTGCATTTTACACGGGAAATTTAACAAAAGATTTTAGAATTTCCGGCAGAACTATATATTTGAATACATCAAAAGCGGATATAAGCCGTGCTCACAGACTTTCAGTAATAAAAGATACTGCACACGAATATACTCATGCATTGCAGTTAAACGATGGAAAAACAATAGAATTTTTAAAAACGGTTACAAAAGGCGACCATGAGTATTCACAAGCTCTGCAAGGAATGGGAGATATAGTATTTAAACCTATTGATAATGAAATTCAAGCCCGGAGTGTTATTAAAGTTTTTAGAAATATTTATGACATAAGCGCAAATCAAAAATACGGGTTTTTCTATCCGAGAATACAAGAAGTTTCTAAGCAAGATATTTTAGACAGTTTAGGACTTAAAAATGAAAAAGAATTTAAAACATTTATTCTTCAACAATTTGATAACGCTTTTAATTCCACTGTTAACAACTTTTTATCCGATCCCGTAATATCAGCAATGATACCCGAAAGAAATCATAATAAGTTAAGAAATAGAATAAAAGCATACTGTCAAATGAGCGCCGTTAGGGAAAAAGAAGCATACGCAACCGAAAGTATTATTTCTAAAAAATACTTAAAGACAGATAAATCAATTAATTTAGATATATTCCCGATATATTATTCAATGGTGGCAGATGCTTTAAAAGAAAGTTAAGGTCTTATTCTATCCATTAATCTCGGGAACGGTATAGTTTCACGAACATGAGGCAAGCCGCAAATCCAGGCAACGGTTCTTTCTATACCAAGTCCAAAACCTGCGTGCGGAACGGAACCGTATTTTCTTAAGTCTAAATACCAGTCAAATACTTCCTCGGGTAAACCTTGTTCTTTAATTTTAGCAAGCAGTTTATCGAGGTCTTCTTCTCTCTGACCTCCGCCAATCATTTCTCCGTAGCCCTCAGGCGCAATAACATCAACGCAGGCAGCTTTATTGCCGTCTTGTTTCATATAAAACGCTTTAACCGCCATGGGATAATGATGTATCATAACGGGTCTGTCAAATTCTTCGGAAATTAAAGTTTCCTCATCACCGCCAAAATCCTCACCCCAGGGAGTATCATTTCCTTTTTTATGTAATATTTCTATAGCTTCATCATAGGAAATCCTGGGGAACGGACGTTTAATATTCTCGAGTTTGGAAATATCACGTTCAAGAGTTTCCAAATCGGCTCTATTATGTTCAACAACCTGCTGAACAATGTATTCAACAAATTCTTCCGCTAAATCCATATCATCATAAATATCAGCAAAAGCAATTTCGGGTTCAACCATCCAGAACTCAGTCAAGTGACGGCGGGTTTTGGATTTTTCAGCTCTGAATGTAGGTCCGAAACAATATGCTTTACCGACAGCCATTGCGGCAGCTTCCATATATAACTGCCCCGATTGAGTTAAATATGCTTTGGTATCAAAATAATCCGTTTCAAAAAGATTTGTAGTTCCCTCACAGGCATTAGGAGTAAATATAGGTGCATCTACAAGAGTAAACCCGTGTGAATCAAAAAAGTCACGCACGGATTTTATAATTCTGTGTCGGATATTTAAAATTGCTTTTTGTTTCAACGAACGAAGCCATAAGTGGCGGTGTTCCATTAAAAAGTGAGTTCCGTGCTCTTTAGGAGTTATAGGGTAATCATTTGCAATTGAAATAACTTTTACATCAGTCGCATCAATTTCAAATCCGATTTTAGAGCGGTCATGCTTTTTAACCGTTCCCGTTATTTCAAC
Organism: Candidatus Gastranaerophilales bacterium; assembly: GCA_947587605.1. Classification (GTDB taxonomy): domain Bacteria; phylum Cyanobacteriota; class Vampirovibrionia; order Gastranaerophilales; family Gastranaerophilaceae; genus Avigastranaerophilus. The sequence goes on along the minus strand of CANPYB010000078.1, from coordinate 39 downwards.
AGAACTTTCCTGCGGAATTCTGTCAGCCAAATCAAAAAC
>CANPYB010000077.1 GCA_947587605.1 Candidatus Gastranaerophilales bacterium | reverse complement strand
GACGCGCATGATTCAGGTTCATGTGGTTCACGCCTTGTGGGTTCGAGTCCCATCTTCGACAGTTTCTTTTTCTGAAGAAAAAGAAACCAAAAAGACTTTCAGATATTGGCTCAAATTATTTTTACTTAAAAATATGAATTTTATAATATTATGAATGGGACGAGAACCCACAGAACGAAGTTCTGTTTAAGGTTTGAGCGCGAGAGAGCAGAGGCTGTAGTGGCGGAAGCGATGAGCTTTCGACACGAAATGCCGTTTATCGCGAACGAGCAAGACAGTCCCATCTTCGACAGTTTCTTTTTCTGAAGAAAAAGAAACCAAAAAGACTTTCAGATACCGGCTCAAATTATTTTTACTTAAAAATATGAATTTTATAATATTATGAATGGGAGGAGAACCCACAGAACGAAGTTCTGTTTAAGGTTTGAGCGCGAGAGAGCAGAGGCCGTAGTGGCGGAAGCGATGAGCTTTCGACGCGAAATGCCGTTTATCGCGAACGAGCAAGGCAGTCCTATTTGGGGCAGTTTTATATCTTTATTTTTGCTTGTATTTGTTTTTCAATTTTATAAAATAACCAACCTAAAATAGTATTAACTAACAGGCTTATGGGCAGCATAATTTTTAATGAGTATTTAAAAGAATAAGGTATTATACAAAAATAAATCATTTGTACTAAAAATATATGCCATGAGGCTCTGCCTATATCACTTATGACTTTTAGAAATCCGTTTGAAATATCTTGATTGTGGTTATAAAAAGTATAAGCAAATATAGGAAATATATAAAATGCTGTTAATAAAGATGTGCTTGCCCAGTGTGTAAAAGGCGCATATATTTGTGCGGAATTACTGCAGATTAATATATTAATATAACTAATTCCGACTATTTCCATTAATATCAAAATATTAGGTTTTATTTTATCATTTTTTACGGACAAATAGCAACCTAATGAAATAAGAAAAATATATCTGAAACAAAGAATTCTATATACTTCGGCTTTAATGTTTGTTAAATAACATATTATTTCAAATAAAAATTGAGCCAAAAATACAATTATAATTCCTTTTACTTGATATTTTTTTATCCAAATATATATTAGCGGGAAAAGTAATATAATTTGTACCATTACGGGATAATAATAACTTCCCGGACCCAATCCGCCGTTAATTAATGCTGTAGTAAAATGTAAATTTCGTATATTTAAAACATTAAATCCACATTCTGCAAAAAATATAATTAAAAATGGTAATGTTAGTCTTATAAATTTTCTTAATATTGATTTTAAATAATTTTTAAGACAGCAGTCTTTGATATTAGAAAAAGATAATGAATAATTAAATCCGCTAATTAACATAAATAACGGAACAGCCATACATATAAAATATGAAAAAAAGATATTTCCTTTGATATTAGCCGAATAATTATTGTGAGTTATTATAACAAAAATTATTGCAATCGCTTTTAAAATGTTTATAAATTGAAGCTCTTTTTTAATCATTATTATTTTAATTTTTAATTTTACATAAGAATTTGTCATAATACTATGACAACTTGTAATAATATTAGAACAATAATTATTGTTATGCAAGCAAAGAAGCAAAAATTACAAAATGCGATAGCGAAAGTTGTAAAAGAACATCGTACAAAATCAATCACAAAGAGTGCTGATGAAATAGGTATGGGAAAATCAATGTGGGCAGACTTAGAAAACGGGATAAAAGATCCTCAACTGTCTACTGTCTGGCGTATTGCAGAGGGGTTAGATATAAAACCGCATGTTTTAATAAAATTAGTGGAAAATAACTTAGGAGAAGATTTTTCATTTATTGAAGATTAATTAAAATTTAGATTGAATGTTTAATTGTTTTAGTAAAAGTTGCAAATGCAACCAACTTAATTATAATCCCAGCAGTTTATATTTCCGCAGTAACGGCAGACTGCATGGGAATTCATGAACTTAATGTCGGGAATAAAAGTATAACCGTCAACAGTAATTTTAATATCGCCGTTTTTGGTATATTCGGTTGAAAATGTTTTATCTCCTTTATAATCGGGATTAAACATTAATTCAAATTTATCAACAGAATTACATTTTTTGCATTTAAACATTTTTTCTTTTTCTACCCGTGGCTCTTTTTATGATTTCATCGGTTTGTTTTGAATTTTCTTTAATTTTATCAGCGTCGTATATTTTATATAATTCCGTAAAACAGGAACATCTAAACGGTAATGTAAATCCGATTATGATAAATGAAATCATTAACTTATATGCTCCAATAGCGCTATCTAAAGGATTAAGAAGATTATCAGGTGTTTGAACAACTCCAGAGGTCATAGTATCAGCTATTAATTTTAAATTATTGTTAATATCTGAAAAAGGAATAATATTAAAGAATGTTTCAAATCTTCCGATAACAAAGGTTTGGAAAGAAATTTTATCAAATGCCCACAAAAACAAATTAGGTAAAAATTCATAAGTTGTCAGATAGCAAAGTAATAACAAAATAATTACAGGTATTATGTTGCTTTTAACAAGCTCAATACTTCTTTTAACGGAATAAAAAGCGGAAACATCACCTTCAAGCGCAAATACTTGAAAACATAAGCATAGAAAAGGCAAAATCAGCATTAGGGGCGGGATAACCGATATGAAAGTAATTAAACTTACAATAAGCATAAGTAATATATATGCGGGCAGTTTACGTTTTATTACATTATTGTTTGCTTCAAAATCAATATTTTTAACTTTTGATTTCCCGGACGTTGTGTAAAATAAAAGGTTAAGAGAAGCAAATGCTATAAGATAGTCGAAGATAGCCTTTATAAGAATAAAAAATAAAGGTAATAATATAACAAAGAAAGTTATTATTAAATTTCTTTCATTTGCAAAAAAGGAATTAAAATTTTTAATATTTTCAAAATTTGAAACAAATAAGTAAGTAAGGGCAAAAATTGCAATTATACTTAAAACTTGACCGAAAATAGGGAATGCCAGATGTTTTGCGCATTGATCAAGATACAAAAAATATGATTTAATGCTTGAAAAAAATATTTTAAAAACACCCGTAAATTTATTAGAATTTTTTTTAGTCATACTTCCCCTTTTTTATGTTTTATATTAGCATATTAATAGCATGAACAGAGAAGAATTAAAGAAAATATTACAATCGCTAAACGAAGAAGATTACAAAAATAATGTGGATTTACATATTCACACGAATGAATCTGACGGAAAGATGAGCCCTAATGAAGTAATGAAGCAGGTTCATCAAAAGGCATTAAGGTTTTTTTCCGTAACTGACCATAATACTATTGACGCATATTTAAGCTCGAATATATTAAAAGAAGATGCGTTAATTTCGGGAGTTGAGTTTGACTGCTTCTACCGCGGAAATGTTATACACATTTTAGGTTACGGAATAGATATTGATAATGAGAATTTAAAAACTCTGTATTCAAAAAACAAAATAGGCTGTTCTTCATTGTTATACAGGATGTTAAAGTTAAGAAATCCGGAAGAAGTTATTGAAAAAATAAAATCAGCGGGAGGAACAGCTGTTTTAGCTCATCCCTGTTGTTATTGGACACTTTCGTTAGATGAATTTACCAGAGATTTGGTGGAAATGGGGTTAGACGGAGTTGAAGTTTATTATAAATATAAAAGGCTTAGACGCTTTGTTAAATTCCATAAAAAAGAAACCGTAGAAAAAATAGCCGATAAATATCATTTAATCAAAACAGGCGGAAGTGACTCTCACGGGAAAAAATTATTATAATTCCGTTAATTTTTTAATATAGTTTTTTACGCCTGCAGTTATAATCAGATTGGGTTCTTTGTCGCAAAAGTCATCTAAAACGGTTATTCCTGTAGTGACATTCCCCTTTTGAATATATAAAAGTCCTATAACAATATTGTTTAAGGGCGAAAAACTTTTTGCTTTATAAAGTTCAAGCTGCTCATCTGCAATGCCGAGTTTTTTATAATTTTCTGCCATTTTTAAATAATATTCAAAGCAGAGCGGGTCAAGCAATACAGCTTTTTCAAAGCAGGGTCTTGCTAAGTCATTGTAGCCTATAGTTTCATAAGTTTTGCCGAGATTTACGTAAAAAACTGCACTTGCCTGTTTATCGGGGCATAAATCGATTGCTATTTGAAATTCTTTAATTGCTCCGTAATAGTATTTGTCCTCAAGATATAAAAGTCCTTTGTTATTGTGTCTGTATGCATTATTTTCCGCTTTTATCGGTGTAACTTCGGCAAAGCAGGATAAAGCAAAAAATAATCCCGTAAAAATCAAACAAAGCAGTTTATTTATAAGCAAATTTCCAATCCTTCTTTTGCAAGAAAACAGTTAGCGTTATTTTTTTTAATGCTATTTTCAATATTAGTCAATTTTTCATCATTATAAGACGGGTCAAAATGGAAAAATGCAAGCTGTTTAACATTAGCGGATTTTGCCGTTTGAAGTGCCATATCAAAAGTGGAATGACCAAAACCTTGTTTCGGTGCAGCTGCTGAAAGATAATCTTCCGTTGTATATTGGCTGTCATGGATTAAAAGATTTGCATCTTTTGCGAATAATTCCAATTTTTTTGCTCCGCCGAAATAACATTCCGTGTCTGTAGCATAAACTACGGATTTATTATTATATGTAATTTTATAGCTCATAACTCCAAAATTAGGATGAGAATTAAGTTTTGCCATAGAAATAACAATTTCGTCTTTCTTTGGTTTAATTTGTTCAAAATCGCAAACGCGTTTTAAAACAGGTAATTCATTTTCTTTATTAATTGTAATAACATCCGTTTCCGATATATTAGAAATATATATATTTGCTGTGATATCATATAAATTAATGGGGAAGGACTTTCCAAAGCACAACTCCGACAAGGTTTCATCAAGTCCCCAATCAAATCCGCTGTAGCCATATAGTGAAAATTTTGTAGATGGCACATTAATAGGTTTGAAAAAATTGAGTCCTTGAATATGGTCTTGATGAACATGGGTTAACAGCAGAATAATATCCATAGGGTGCCTGTCTTGCGGATTTTCTGCAGAAGAAATATAGTCTTTATAAATTTTATCGCCGAGCGGAATTATTCCGCTTCCGGCGTCTAAAATAATTCTTTTTCCGCCTGCAATAACCTCAACGCAGGAGGTATTACCGCCATATTTAAGAAAGTTTTTATCCGCAACGGGGTAAGATCCTCTTATTCCTCGAAATATAATTTTAAAACCATCTTTTTTTGTCATAAAACCGCCGTTATTTTTTTTCGATAATAATTTGTGTGTTTCTGTCGCGTTCTTTGCCGTAGTAGCCTGCCCCGCCAAGTGTAATTAAACGGGTTTTCGCTTGAAAATCTTTTAAATTAGTTTCCATAAATTTAAAATTAAATATAACTTTATTTTTTCTGTTATCGACTTCAACAATTCTGAAAGAATTAGGATAACCTGCCAAAGAGGGAGTTGAAATATGCAGTATATTACCGCGTTTAAATATTTTAGTCATGTGATAATGCCCCGAAAAGATTGCTATGGGCATTTTATATTTATTAAGAACTGCCTTATACTCATCAGCGTTTAAAATTTCGTGATGAGGTGAATCGTACGGCGTAACAAGCGGAAAGTGAATGAAAATTAAAACCACATCTTTTTGAGATTGGCTTAAAACTTTATCGAGCCATTCAAGTTCTTCTTTTGGTAAAATTCCGTTGGAAGTAAATCCTTTATTTTTTGCCCCGTCAAGCACTATAAGTCTAAATCCCTTTTTGGGCTTAAATGTATAGTAGGTGGAGTCAAAAGTATAATTAGGATTTTTTTCTTTTAACAATTCCAAAAAGATAGTTTTTGTTAAATAACCGTCTGTTGTTGTGTCGTGGTTGCCAAGAGCATAATACCAAGGGCGGTTTAGTGTATTTAACAAATCAAAAAGCTGAATTGCGTCATCTTTTTTAGGTCTGTCAATTCCGTCGCCAGTTATTACAATAAAATCAATATTTTTTTCTTTGTTAATTTGTGAAATAGCGTCGATTAAAAGCGGTTTTGTTTTTGATAAAAGTTTATATCCGTTATCTTCTTTTACTGTTGAAAAGTGGATATCAGAAACCTGTGCGAACTTTAAAGTGCGCGAAAATGACGGCAAATCGCTGATAAAGAACAAAACTGCCACTACAAAAAATATGTATAAACAATCTTTTAATAACTTCCTCATAAAAATAATTATAACAAATAAAGACAATTTGTGGGATAATTTAATATATGGATAAAAATTTTAAAATTAAAAATATATTATTTTATACGTTTTCAATATTAATTGTTGCGATAATAATTGATATAAAATTCAATCCTTTGGAAAAAATAAACTATGCTCCGATAAACAATGTAATAGATGGAATAAAACAGACTCAAAAAATAGCGCCTGCAAGAGTTTATATTCATGCTTGGCATATTGCAAGACGTGAATATGCTGATAAAACAATGAATAATCAGGATTGGCGCAGGTGGAGAAACAGATACAATAATAAAATTAAAACCATGGACGACTGTGAAGTTGCGATAAATACAATGTTAAGCAGTTTAAATGACCCTTACACAAGGTTTTTAAAATCCAATAATTACAAACGGCAAAAAGTTATGATGGATTCTAAAATAACGGGAGTAGGGCTAACATTAAATAAATCCGCACATGGGCTTATTGTAAACAGAGTAATAAAAAATTCTTCCGCTAAACAGCAAAATATAATGCCCGGAGATTGCATTATAAAAATAGACAATGTAAACATTAATATGATGACATTGGAGCAAATCCAAAATTATATTAATTCCGGAAAAGACAAGGTGCATAAAGTAGAGATAAAGCGCGGAGAATTAATACTTGTAAAAGAGCTTAAAAGCGGAGATATTCCGATTGACACAATGAATTATGTCATTACAAAAGATAATATCGGAATAATTAAATTATCGACAATAATGGGTGAAAAAGCGCTTATAGATTTTAGGAATATACTTGAAAAAACAAACGGAACAAGAGCCTTGATTATTGATTTAAGAAATAATTACGGCGGGATTCTTGCAAATGCAGTTCAAATGGCTGATATGATGATAACTGACGGTTTAATATTAAGTATAGAAAAAAAGGGAGTGCCGATATTCAAGATAAATGCTGATAAAAAATCGGTATTTACACCTAAGCCCGTAATAATACTCGTAAATGAAAAGACGGCAAGTGCTTCAGAGATACTGGCAGGGGCGCTTAAAAGTGATATCAATGCGGTAGTTATGGGCGAGAATACATACGGTAAAAACACGATTCAGCAAGTAATTCCGATGTCTAATAAGACAGGTATGATAATAACAACGGAAAAATACATCTTGCCTAACGGTGAGGATATAGAAAAAACAGGGATTATTCCCGATATTACAATAAATTCCGTTTCGGATAAGAAATCTAAGGATAAATTATTATCAGAGGCTGTAAAATTAGTCAACAATATAGTGAAAAATGAGAAATAAGGTGTTATAATAAAAGAGCCTTATGCGGGTATTTATTTTGTTCCTACATCTTGATTAAAAGGGAAAGTTGACTCTGATAACAATGCAGTAGACCTGCCTTGAAGCAGGAAACGGATTTGTTAAGGCGCTTACCCACCTGTGGAGCATTCA
>CANPYB010000076.1 GCA_947587605.1 Candidatus Gastranaerophilales bacterium | reverse complement strand
CTTTTTGATGAAATCGAAAAAGCGCACCCCGATGTATTTAACATAATGCTCCAAATCTTTGATGACGGCAGATTGACTGATTCAAAGGGCAGAACCGTTGACTTTAAAAATACTTTAATTATATTAACAAGTAATATAGGCAGCGATATTATTTTAAAGAATACGCTTGAAGCTATGCTGTCTGAAAAACAGGCAGAGCAGACAAAAGAAGAAGTAATGGCTTTAATGCAGCAAAGATTTAAACCCGAATTTTTAAACAGGATAGATGAAATAGTATTCTTTAAGGCATTAACTATGGTGCAGCTTGCCAAAATAGTTGATATTCAAGCGGAACATCTGCATAAATTATTAGCAGAGCAGGATATAACAATTGAAATAACCGACGATGCAAAAGAATATCTTGCGCAAAAGGGCTACAACCCTATATACGGGGCAAGACCGTTAAAAAGAACCATAAGACAGCTTGTTGAAAATCCTTTATCCAAAAAGATTTTAAAACAAGAAATAACTCCTCACGCAAAAGTTACTATAGATGTTGATAATGACGAATTAACTTTTAAAAGTGAAAATCTTTAATTAAACATACACACATACTAATTTTAAAAAACCCGAAAGGTTAAATACTTTCGGGATTTTCTTTATTTTTATTTTTTGAATTAAACCAATTTCTTATTTTATTTCCGATTGAATTAAGATTAAAAAATTCTTCATCATCTCCGTTTTCATCTTCATTATCTTTAGAAGATGAAAATTCAAAAACATCTTCTTCATCTTCTTTCTTTTCTTTTTGTTTTCTTTCCTGCTGAAAGTAGCCTAAATTCCCCGCACCACCGTCATTGGTGTGGTGAGATTTTTGTATTGCCGGAATGTTATCGGGTCCGTTAATACCAAATGACATAATCTGCCTCTTTTTTATTTAGAAAGAAAACTTACATGATTATTATATACTACTTTTGTAGAAATTATAATCATGTATTTAGATGATTGTTAAGTTTTGTTATCTTTTTAAAATAAAAAAATTTCAATTATTCAATAATAATTATTAAATATAAATAAAGGAATATACAACTAAGAATGACAAATATAAATCCATTTCAATTTATAAACAGTTTTATAAACGGATACAACACGGCAAGGACGGCTAATGCTCAAAATAATGCAGTTCTTCAAAACGGTCAAAATGAAAATGCCGTATTAAATCAACCCGGTCAAACAATTTTGCCAAAAACAATGCAGCAGTTAAGCCAAACCACAGCCGAGCTTGCTATGCTTGATAATCAACAGACAATTGACATGTTAAAACAGCTTTTAAACATGCCTAAAAATTTTGAACAGCTTTTAAGCCAGTTAACAAGCAGTAAAGACGGAATAAATCAAAGTTTAGGGCTCCTGCTTTTAGCTGCTAATACAGATTTAAGTGCGTTATCAAATTTATTAAAAAATAATTCCAAAGATGCTATGACAAATTTGTATCAAATGCTTGCTCAATACAATAAAATCGGTATGAGTTTAAAAGATGAATTAATATCCGATATTACAAAATATATATCCTTTGTAGCGGCATCATCAAACAATGATGTTCAAACGCTTAAAGCGGCAATATTAATGTATCTGCCTTGGCTTCCCTTAACAGACCCTAATGCTTTTAAACTTGAAATAGGCAATAAAGGCGGAAGTGACGACAATGCAGGAGATGATTATATTTCAATACTTATTAAGACAGTAAACTACGGCAATTTGCAGGCAGATGTTTATAAGACCAATCAAGACGGAATTAAAATTCAATTGATAAGTTCACAAACTTTTCCTCAAAATGAATTTACGCTTATGATGAAAGAAGAAAGCAAAAAATACAGTATTAATATAAATTTTGAACTTGCGGTTAAGGAAAGTTTTAATAAAGAAAAAGCTGAAAAATCTGATACTCAAATTTATATGAACACAAGTCCCGGAGTTAATCCGTTTTTACTTTTAATTTCAAACGCGCTTATTAAAAATGTTCATATAATTGATTCTAAAGAAGATTTAAGGGAAAAAAGAAAAGGAATGCTTACAAATGGGGAAAGTTAAAACAAAGTGGGTATGTCAAAACTGCGGATATGAATCCGCAAAATATATAGGGAAATGCCCCGATTGCGGGAGCTGGGGAACTCTAACGGAGGAAGTTGAAGTAAAGCAAACGAACCCAAAACAAAGCATTATCGCAGATGACAGTCCTGTTTGTTTAATAAATGAAATAGAAATAAAAGAAAGCATAAAATTTTCAACAGGATTTGAAGAACTGGACAGAGTTTTAGGCGAAGGACTTGTTCAAGGCTCGCTGGTGCTTTTAGCGGGCGACCCCGGGATTGGTAAATCTACTCTTATTTTACAGACTGCCGGAAATATTTGCAGAAAAGGCAAAAAACTTTTATATGTTTGCGCCGAAGAATCAAGCTCGCAGGTAAAACTGCGTGCTCAAAGACTAAACGTAAATTCCGATAATTTATATGTTTATTCTCAAACTAATTTAGAGTCCGTTATTAATCAAATCGATAACATAAAACCCCAAATATTAGTTATTGACTCAATTCAATCTATCTACACATCAAATATAACAAGCTCGTCTGGAAGTGTATCTCAAATACGAGAGTGTACTAATTCTTTAATGGATATTGCAAAAAACAAAAATATTACGGTTATTATTATCGGGCATGTTACAAAGGACGGAAACATAGCAGGTCCAAAGGTTTTAGAGCACATGGTTGATACCGTAATATATTTTGAGGGGGATAAATATAAATCGCAAAGGCTGTTGAGGTCTATAAAAAACCGTTTCGGCTCGACAAATGAAATCGGTGTATTTAATATGGTTGAAAACGGACTGGAAGAAGTAACAAACCCGAGCGAACTGTTCATGAAAGAAAGAACGGATAATGCAGCCCCGGGAAGTGTTATTATAGCAACTAATGAGGGAACCCGCGCACTTTTAGTGGAAGTGCAGGCATTGGTCGGAGCAACATCATATCCCTCACCAAGGCGGGTTTCTACGGGAACGGAATTTAACAGGCTCCTGCAAATTATTGCCGTGCTTGAAAAACGAATTGGTTTAAATCTTTCAAAACACGACGTTTATGTAAACGTAACAGGCGGGATTGAAATAGATGAGCCTGCTGCGGATTTAGGCATAGCACTTGCGATTGCAACCTGCTACCGTGATGTTATAGTTGATCCTAACTGCGTAATCATAGGTGAAATCAGCTTATCAGGCGAAATCAGAAATGTATCAAACATTGAAAAACGCATATATGAAGCACAAAAATTAGGATTTAAAAAAGTTATCGTTCCTAAACAAAATAAAAGACTGCAGGGAAGTTATGATATACAAATTATTGAAGTTGCAAGGCTAATGGACGCTATAAGTGCTTGTGTTTCAAAAATTTAATTAATATATTTACAATTTTTTTATAACTCTTGCGGGAGAACCAACAGCTACAGAATTTGACGGTATATCCGAAAGCACAACAGCACCTGCTCCTATTAATGAATTATCGCCAATTTTAACTTTTCCGATAATAATTGCACCTGCACATATTATCACATTATCTCCTATTTCAGGCACTTCTCTTTGCTTTATATTTTCTGAAGCGGATGGAGGAAAAACTCCGTATTTAGTTTCAATTACTTTATCTCCAATTGTTACATTTTGGAATATAGTACAGTTTTTACCGATTTTAGCGTGTTTATTAATAACAATTCCGACAGGATGAGGAAAACTTGTTCCCGACTCAAGAAGTTCTTTAAGATTTGGTATACAGCATGCATCTTCAAGTTGATTTACTGAGGGACACTTAAATTTCAGTTTTATTCCCATAAAGATTAATATTAATTGTCCGTTTGTTTTATAAAATCCGAATAATTTTTTAATCATTTTTTAAATTGCTTTCTTTTTTATAATCGTACCATTTTTCAAAAGTTGAAAAAAATACGATTGCATAATTTTTTACACCGCGCTCTATTCTGAATATTTTATCCCAAAAGAAAAACAGCGGATAATAGATAAAAAACGACAGTTTGGTAAATCTGTCTATTAAAAACAGAGTCCTGTTTCTTACAAATTCTTTATCTTCTTCGTTCATACCAAGATGTTTAAAATCATATTTCATCATATTAAAAAACTTGCGTTTATAAGGCAGACGTATTTTCATAAACCACCAATACAGCGTTATTACTTTATAATCCCAGTAATAATATTTCATTTCGTCAAATAAATTTATTTTTTTGAGGTTATCACCGATTAAATTAAAAATCTTTAAATAATCAAAGAAAATATGATTTCTGGAATTAGTAACGGCATTTTTTCTGTTACAGCGATAAAATATTAAATCCTCGCGCAAAACAGACATTTTATCCGCTTTAAATAAAGCATCGTAAACAAAAACATTATCTTCAAAAAATGTGCCTCCGGGGAATTTAACATCTTTTTTAATAAGAAAATCACGGCGGTACATTTTATCCCAAGGCACGGAGGTCTGCCAGAATACGGAATATTTAATATCGCGCCAATTAAAGGTTTTATTATCAAATTCTGGGGGAATTTGTTTTAATTTAGCATAAACGTGGTTTTTATCTATTTTGCCCGTTGCGTCATCAAACTGATTCCAAGTGCAAAGTGTAATATCTGCGTCAGTTTCGGTTATTTTATCATAAAGCCGTTCTATAGCGTTAAGCTCCATATAATCATCGCCGTCAATAAAGAATATATATTGACCGCGCGCCATTTGGACTCCGAAATTTCTTGCTAATCCCTGTTTTAAGTTTTCACTGTTTTTGTATATTACAAATCTGTCATCTTTTTTTGCATATTCATTAATAATTTCAAGAGTTTTATCAGTAGATTTATTATCTACAATAATGATTTCAATATCTTTAAAAGTCTGATTTACCACGCTGTCAAGCGTTTGACGAATATATTTTTCCACATTATAAACGGGAATAATAACGGAAACTTTTACGCTCATTTTTTACCTCAAATTTATTATACCTAAAAATATTCATGATAAAATTTTTTTATAAAAAGAGGTAGATATGCACGAAATTTTTATAAAAATGAACGATTTTTTTCAATCAATGGGGGTAGAGGGTTTAGCACTAAATTCATTTATAGAAAGTTTTTTTCTTGTACCGCCGCCTGATTTTCTGTTAATAGCAATGGATTTAGCACAGCCTGCAAAAGCATTGTTTTATGCTTTAATTTGCACAATCGCTTCGGCATTCGGCGGTGTAATAGGTTATGCCATAGGCTACTGGGGCGGACGTCCTGCATTTAACCGGTTTTTTAGAAAAGGCGGTAAAGAAAAATTTGAAGCGGTTGAAGCACTTTACAACAAATACGGAACTCTTGCCGTTTTCTTTTCAGCTTTTACACCGATACCTTATAAAGTATTTACAATTGCAAGCGGTATTTTAAGTATGAATTTTCTTAAATTTATGATTGCAAGTTTCTTCGGCAGAGGTTTAAGATTTTTTATAGTCAGTATCGTTTTAATGTTGTTTGGTGAAGCAATAAAACAATATATTGAGCTTGTTATAATTGCCGTAACCCTTGTAATTATACTATTTTTCATAATTTTATATAAAAAAAGAAAATCTTTAATTAAGAATTAATGAACCTTTATTTTTAATTATCGTTATATAAGGTATAATATTTTTAAACCACGGAAAAAATAATGAAGAAATTATATATAATAATATTTGCGATATTTTTCTCAATATGCAGAGCAGAAGCAATAGAAGAAATAACGCAGGGTTCAACGCTGAATGTTAATGACTGTATTGAACTTGCAATACAAAACAGCCCCGAAGTCGGAATTTATAAAGAGTATGTTGAGCTTTATAAAGCAAGGGTAGGACAGAGCAAAGCAAGTTATTTTCCCTCAATTGGCGCTTCGGGAGGTTATGATTACAATAATACCGAAACAAGATACCGCACCACAAATAATAAAAATTACTCCGCCTCCGTATATTTAAACCAATTAATATACAGCTTCGGCAAAGTCTTTTCGCAAGTAAAAATGCAGAAATTTTATAAAATAGCAGCGGAATTTGATCTTGAAAATTCAATATTAAACACTGCAAATAATGTAAAATCGGCATACTATGGGGTGTTAGCCGCTAAAGCTAATGTAGATATTCAAAAAGCCAATGTAGCAGTAAACGAAAGACAATATAACAGAACAAAAGCCTTTTTTGATGAAGGTTTAGTTTCTAAAATAGACCTTGTAAACCAAGAGGTATACTTAAGCGACGCAAAGATAAGCCTTATTAATGCAGAAAACATTTATCAAAACTCAATTGTTTCTTTAAATAATGCAATGTATATCCCCAATGCTCCCGAATATCAAATAGAAAATACTGAAACATTTAACTTTAAGAATAACTATGCTGAAGTAAATTTAATAAACATAGCAAATACAACGACAAAGGATGACGGAACAATAGAGCCTAAAGAGGCTGTATTGACAATGCAGGTTGAAAAAACAAATATACTTGAGAATTATAAATTTACCAAATACCCTCATACCCTTGAAGAATCTATTGAAATAGCATATAAAAACCGCCCCGATTTATTATCAATGGAAGCAACAAAAGATGCGGTAAATGAAGCGTTAAAATATACTAAAAAAGAGTATTTTCCTAATTTAACGGGACAAGTCGGCTATAACTGGGCGAATAATACAATTTATTCAACAAACGGGTTTAATATAGGAGCATATCTGTCAACAAGCAATTTAAACATAATGGAAACAAGATTGAGAATAAAAGAAAGTCAATCACAGCTTGAAATAGCAAAAAGAAATGTTGATTTAGTCAAGCAGAATATATATTTTGAAGTCCAAAAAGCATATATAAATATGATACAGCTTGAAAAGAACATACCTTTAATGCAGACAAGGGTTAAACAGACTCTTGAAAATTACGAACTTGCAGACGCAAGATACGAAGTAGGTTTAGGCAATTTTATAGAATTGCAGGACGCAAAAGAAAACTATAATAATGCCCAAAGAGATTATGTTCAAAATATTTATAATTACAACGTAGCATTAACGAACCTGCAAACCGCAATGGGAGAAAGATAATGAAGAAAATAATAATACTTATTTTAATAATATTGGTTATTGCACTTCCTTTTATAATTAATAAAAAAGGCGGAAAAGTTAAGTACACAACAGCTCCCGTAAAATTAAGAACAATAACTCAAATAGTGGAAGCAACAGGAACAATTGAACCTGTAAACACAGTTGATATCGGTTCTCAGGTATCAGGATTAATAAGTGATATTTATGTTGATTACAATTCGGAAGTTGAAAAAGGACAGTTATTAGCTCAAATAGATACTTCATTATTTGAAGCACAGCTTCAGCAGGCAACGGCAAACATTAATAACGCAAAAGCCACTTTAGCTAAAAATCAGGCTCAATTAGACTATGATACAAAAACATACAAACGATACAAAAATCTTTACGGAAGAAATTTAGTATCAAAAAATGATTTAGATTCCGCAGAATCCGCATATAAATCTGATATAGCGCAAGTTGCAGCGGCAAAAGCGTCAATAATGCAGGCACAAGCAAGTTACGCTACAGCTTCTGCCAATATGAGATATACAAAAATTATTTCACCCGTAAAAGGAATAGTAATATCAAAACAAGT
>CANPYB010000075.1 GCA_947587605.1 Candidatus Gastranaerophilales bacterium | reverse complement strand
CCAGAACCCGGACCAGAGCCCGGACCAGAACCCGGACCAGAACCCGGACCAGAACCCGGACCAGAGCCCGGACCAGAGCCCGGACCTGAACCTGAACCAGGACCGGAACCCACCCCAGATGTTGATCCGGCAGATCCTACAGCGCCTCAAGGCGGCGGTGATACTCCAACAACACCCGGTGGCGGTGATGTGGATGATCCGGATGGACCGAATGAAGGAGCCGATGATCCCGGTTTAACAAATCCGGATGATATTCCGGAACCTCCGGGTGATAATGATATTCCTGATGTCCCTCCGGAAGGAGAAGGTGCTCCGCCGGTTGTAGAAGGTGAAGATATTGATAAAACAGAACCGGATGACTGTGAAGATGAAGAATTAGAAGAAGATTTTGTTCCTGAAGAACAGCCTGAAATACCTTAAGAGTAATTATATAAAAAGAGGCGGCCAATGCCGCCTCTTTTTTTGCGCAAATTTTTTTATTCTCGGGTTTTCTCCTTATCATAGGAGGATATTAATTATGAATTTAACAATTAATTCTTATATAACACCTTTAGCATTTAAAGCTAAACAGCAAAATGGCGGCGGCAGATATTCAACTGCACAGCAAGAACAGGAACTTCAAAAATGGCTGGCTCCGTTGGCAGAAAATAAAAAAGCAAAAGTACCTGCAATGTCTTTAACAAAAGGTATTAATCCTAATAATAATGATGTATTTGATACTTTTACCAAAATCGATGACATAACACGAAAAATAGGATTTACCAAAGAGGAACAAGCATGGGATGAGTGTTTATTAGAAGAAATTGAAGAATTTAAGGTCGCAAGACGCGAATACCAATTAAATCCTACAGCTCATAACTTTGACCACATGGAAGAAGAAATGGGAGATATATTTTATACTGCTGCAAGTATAGCAAAAGATACGGATATTGATCCTAAAGAAGCATTTAAAGCAACAAATCGAAAATTCTTTAACAGAATAAATATAATGGAACTTTTAAGCGGAGGCAGACTGGCAGATTGTAAAGGCTTTGAAAAACGTGCATTATGGAACGCGGCTAAACGTAAATTATATGATGCACAGTCTTTGCATTATAAGGCTTAACTTTCTGACGGCAAATATTTAATAAAATAAGAAAATAACAGCGGAATAAATGTCATAATAAGTAAAATTGTCATTATTCCCGTTTTTTCCGCAATAAGACTTATTAATGGCAGTATTAATCCGATTACTCCCCAGCTGAAACCGCCTATAAACCCTGAAATCATGCTTTTAAATTCAGGCATGAGCCTTTGTGCTAATGACATATTAACAGGTACAGCCAGAAAACTTACATATCCTATTAAAATAAACGAAATTAATCCTGCTATTCCTTTACCTCCGCACAGATAAAATATAATCCCCAGCGGAGTTACGCTTATTAATGACAGATAAAATACGTTTTTTATTCCGATAAATTTTTCAAATATGGGGCTTGATACTACCCCAAATGCTCCAAAAAGCATAAATGCAAGCAATATTAATCCTATTGTAGAAACATTATATCCGATTGATTTCCAATAAAACGGCAGTATTATTGAAAATGACGAAACCACAAATGATTTTACTATTGAAGCTGCGACAAGTACTGCAACGGGTTTGTTTTTAAATATTGTTTTTACGGCATTAATTAATGAAACTTTAGGCTTGGGAATATTTAAAAGTCTGATTTTGGGAGTGTTATTTAATATGATAAATGCCGTAATTATCCCGATAAAACAAGCAAACGGCAGTTTTTCAAGTCCGAAAAATTGAGTAATGTTTGAAGATATGGCAGGTCCTAAGGCAAAACCGAAAGTCCCTGAGGCTATAAAAAAACTCATATCTTTTGAATTATTACAATCTTTTGAAAATTCCGAAACTATGCTTGTTGCCTGCGGATGAAAAAAAGACACTCCCATGTGCCCCAGCAGTAAAAATATTATTAACGTATAAATATTATGCGCTATTCCGAGCAATGATAAAAAAACAGAAGCCATTATCATTCCCCAGAAAATAAAAAATCTTCTGCGCCACCTGTCGGCTATATAACCGAAAAAAGGCTGTGACAGCGATGAAGTTAAATTTGATACAGATATTAATACGGTTGCTATTGCCATTGTTATACCGATTTTTGCGGCAATAAAAGGCATAATGGGATTTAAAAATCCCGAATATGCGTCTATGGTAAAATGACCTAACGCCTGTGTAAAGATTATTTTTTTATTGTTTTGAGCTTCCGCCATATTAATGTTTAAAATGCCTTATCCCTGTTGTTATCATTGCTATATTATATTTATCAGCCGTTTTTATAATTTCTTCATCCTTAATATATCCGCCGGGCTGGATTATTGCTGATAATCTGCCTTGAGCAGCGGCATATATGTTATTTATTTCCGAAATCGCTCCGTCAGATGCCGCTACAGCTTCTTTTGAACCGTCACAGGCCTTATTTAATGCCACTTCAAATGCGTCTATTCTGCTTGTCTGTCCCTGCCCTATTCCTATTAATTTAAAATCTTTTGCAACTACTATTGCGTTTGATTTCGCATGTTTTGCTATCTTCCAAGCAAAAATCATATCTTCAACCATTTCCTGCGTTGGTTTTGTTTTAGTTACTACCTTAAAATTGTCCTTGTTTAATTCTCCTTTATCTGACTCTTGAATTATTGTTCCGAACGGAGTTACTTTTATTTCCTCTGTTTGATAGTTTTTATATTCACTTAAAGGAGTATTTAATTTTATTATTCTTATATTTGTATTTTGAAGCAGACTGATTGCTTTAGGAGTATAATCAGGTGCAATGACTGTTGTAATAATCATTTC
Source organism: Candidatus Gastranaerophilales bacterium (assembly GCA_947587605.1). Classification (GTDB taxonomy): domain Bacteria; phylum Cyanobacteriota; class Vampirovibrionia; order Gastranaerophilales; family Gastranaerophilaceae; genus Avigastranaerophilus. The sequence continues at coordinate 4,851 of CANPYB010000075.1, read as the reverse complement.
ACTAAGCTGTTTAGCGAGATTTTCATTGATTACCTGCGTAAAACCAACAGTTCCGCCAAACATACTTATGGGATCGCAGTCCGTTGCTTTAAGCCAAGCATCGCCTATTGTTGAACCGAGTGCAGCCGCGCAGGGTGTATTATGCTTTACTATTATGCAGGCACATACATCGTAAAATTCACTGAGTATGCTTGTGCATACTGCCATATCAGTTATATTGTTGTATGACAATTCTTGTCCCTGCAGTATTTCATAATCTATTGCGGAGTCGGTTTTATATATACTTGCCTGCTGATGCGGATTTTCTCCGTATTTTAAATCACCGACTTTTTCAATTTCCATTGAATAAATATTTTCTTTTTCGCTCATATTAATTTTTCCCTAATTCGTGTGCTTTTTTTGCTGTTTTTTCTATGGTATCAAAAATTATATCCGAAATATTATTTTCTTTTAATACTTCATTTCCTGCTTCTGTACAGCCGCCTTTTGTTGTGACATTTTCAATAAGTTTTTCGGGCGAAATTTGGGTTTTTAATATCATTTCTGCCGAGCCGAGCGCTGTTTGAGCGGATAATTTTAAACTTGTATTATAATCAAGTCCTAATTTTTCCCCCGCTTTCGCTATTGAATTTATAAAATAATAGTAAAATGCGGGACTGCTCCCCGAAATTGCCGTTATTATATCAATATATTTTTCTTCCGTTATAATTGTTTCTCCTACGCTGTTAAATATTTGCAAAACGCAATTTTTTTGCTCGTCGCTGACATCTTTTCCGCAGCAAATTGCACTCATTCCTTTATTTACAAGCGCAGGTGTGTTTGGCATTACTCTTATTATTGATTGAGTTTTTAATATATCTTCAATGGTTTTAATGGAAATGCCCGCTGCTATTGAAATTATTAAATGCTCTTTTGTTATATGTTCTTTTATTTCATTTAATATACCTTTTAATATAAAAGGTTTAACGGCTAAAATTATTATTTTTGAATTTTTTACCACTTCTTTATTATCAAGTGTAGTGTTAATATTAAATTCTTTTTTCAAATGATTAAGCGTTTCTTCCGTATGCGCTGATACAATTATTTCATCTGATGAATATATATCGGAAGCTATAATTCCGTTAATAATGGCACTTGCCATTTTTCCGCCGCCAATAAATCCTATTTTATTCATATATTTTAACCTTTAAATTTTTATGATTGACTTTAAATCATGTCTTATTTATTATGATATAACAAAAATAATACATTCAAGGAGAAATAAAATGAGACGCACACTGGAAGGAACAAAAAGAAAAAGACAAAATGTAAGCGGTTTCAGAGCGCGTATGGCAACACCGGGCGGCAGAGAAGTTTTAAACAGAAGAAGAGCTAAAGGCCGTCATCAATTGGCTATTACCGCAAAAGAAAGAGCATAGTATAATCCTGTAATGCATAGTCAGAAAGGATTATAACTTAAAATATACAATTTAATAAACAATAAATATATACTGATTATATAACTAATATATAATCAGTATATATTTATTGTAACAATTTCTTAACAAAAGTGTTCTAAAATATCATGAAAACATGATTTTTGGTTTTTATATATATAAGAGAATAAAAACGAGGAAAAAATGGGATACGCATTATTTGCACAGAGGAAAGTTGTATTAGACGGACAGTTAAATGCCCTTGAATTGCAACAAACGCAAAGATCGAATGAGCAATATAATTTAGCGACTCAAACATTGAGCTTAAATCAGCAGATGGCAAGTATGCAGGCATCTCAATCAACAGAGTTGGCAGATAAATATGAAGAATTAGCTCAAGCGGACGGAGAAGAAGCAAGAGCAAGTATAAATGCAGAAATAAGAGGAATGGAAGAAGATTTCCAAGCAGAATTAGATGAAATAAACCGAGAAATATATAAAGTATCCGTAAAAGAGAATATAGTAGAGATGCAGGTAAAGAGACTGGATACAATGGTAACAGCGGTACAAAAAGAATTAGAAGCCGTGGAAGATGCGGAAGGCGAAGCAATAAACAGAGCAACCCCGAAATTCAAAGGAGTAGCATAATAAACACAGTAACAAATAAAAATATAAAAAGAGGAAACAATTTGTTTCCTCTTTTTTTGTACGTAATGAAATGTTATTGTGCCATAGCTTTTCTTACTTCTTTTTTATAGATTTCAACATTAGGCTGTAATACTTCGGGGAGTGCACAATCTTCAGGAGTTATATCTCCGTCGATTTGTCTTAATATGTTTCCCGTATACAGAGTTTCAAAGTGTTTAAATTCTATAAATTTAGCAAGAGTTGTCAGTGATAAATCTTTTAACTCAACAACTGAAACGGGGTGCATATTTGAATATGCACTTATAACTCCCGTTAAAACAGCTTTTGTTACTTTTTCCTGCGGAGTTACATATACAAATGTAAAGAAAGAGTCTGTATTTGCACTGTCTAAATCGGCTTCGGCATTGTAGTGGAGATACCCGGGACCTACATTTGTATCGGTTGAAATTCTTGCTTTTAATGATTCATTTTTTAATTGTTTTTCCCATAGTGTTGTACCTATAAAAGCGTCGCCAAAGTATTCTATAAAGTGTTTTTGTTTTCCGTTTAATCTTGAATTAACATTAAATATAGCTTGTTGCAATGCAATATTGTTGTTAATATCAGCATTTAAGTATTCGTTTTGAGCTTTAAGTGAAGCGTTTAACATAGCAATTACATCATTTTTTGAAACTCCGACGAAAGCAAGAGTAAATATTGTTGCGTCATCAAAAATTGAAAATCTGCCGCCCACATCATCATGAACGCATCCGGATAATTTTATATCGCCTGCATTTACCATTTTCCTTAAATTGCTTTTTTCTGATGATATATCGGTCATGGCAATAAATCTGTCAGAAACATCCTCACGTTCTAAAAATTCCTGCATTACTTTTTTTGCATTTTCATAAGCAACGGTTGTTTCTATAGTACCGCCTGATTTTGATACTACTAGAAACTGCGTTTTTGATAAATCCAGAGTATTTATAAATCTTCTGAAACTTTCGCCGTCTACCGAAGAATAAAAGTGAACATTAGATTCTTTTCCAATCATTCTTATTAAAGATTCGGTTGTGTGACGCGACCCGCCTATACCTAATATTGCTAAATCGGTATATTTATTATCTTTTGCTTTTTCAGCCATGTCATAAAGATTATCAATAGTATTTAATTGGTTTTCCGGTAATACTTTAATCCAATTTAAAAACTGACCTTGAACTCCTGCACGTTCTTTTATAGTTTCAACCGCTTGCAGCGCATTTTTTGAGTATTTTTCAAAATTTGATTTGTCTACCTTTAAAACTACTTCGGATACTGTTGTTTCTGTCATTGTAAAATCCTCTTTTTATTACTTATTACAAGAATATTATCTTATGAATGAAAAACAATTGCAATAAAAAAAGCCCGAAATTAATCGGACTTTTTTTATTATAAATTGTAAATTTATGCTTCTTCGGTATTTTTATGTTTGTTAATTACTTCTTGAAGTTTAGAAATCAGCTCATCGCCTTTAGTTTGCATATCACTGACTATGCCGTCAGCTTTATTTTGAATTTCCGAAACTGCATCGTGAGCTTTTTCACAAATTTCTTTTGATTTATCGGCTAATTTTTCGCGTGTTTCTTCACCCGATTGCGGTGCAAGTAAAACACCTATTAACCCGCCTACTATGCTGCCTATTGCAAAACCTGCTATAAATCTGCCTACTGACATTTTTTATCTCCTTTTTTTCCTAAATAAATTAAATCCGCTTATTAACCCGCTGAAAAATCCGCATTTACTTTTTGCATTACTGAATGCAACGCAAGATGCGCCCAGCAGTGTTGTTAATATTTTTTTTACGGTATCAAACTGTTTATTTGTTGCCTGCGACATGTTATTTACCGCTGATAATACTTCGTTTATTGACTTTAGTGCCGGTTTCATTTCTGTTTTTGCCATATCGGTAAGTTCTCTGATACTTGTCATTGTAAGTGTCGTTTCTTTTAAAAATCTTACCAGATTTACCGTTAAAATGACTAAAACTATTATTATGACGATAAATAAAACAGCTAATATACATTCGAGTGTAATTGACATATTAAACTCCTAGTTACATTCAAAATCATTAGTTTCTTTTTGTTTAGCCTTTGCTATTTGTTTGGCTTTAATGGTTTCGTTGATTTTGTTATACTGCTGCTCTAAACGGTATCTCATAACGTCAATAGACGATAAAGCCTGCCTTTTAGCCTCCTTAATCTCGGGCGTATACTTTTGAGCAAGGTCTGTAATAACATTTTCAACATCTTTTCTGGTTTCTTCACCGGATTTTGGTGCATATAAAACTGCAGCAATAACTCCGCCTACAACACCAAGCAGTAAACCGACTCCAAAACTGATTGAGCTGTCTTCTTTTGACATTTTGTCCTCCATTCACTTTGACTTTTGCTTCAAATTGTAACATTTTTTTTTAATTCTTGCAATTATACTCTTTATATAGAGTACCCGATATTCAAAATTTGTTAACTGTTGTAATGAATTTTTTTTTGAGGTAAGTTATACAATGTAATTTCGTAAAATATGAGGAGAAAAACATGAGCGAAAGAAAGTTAGTTGGTACGGGAGAAATGTTTAAAAAGGCACTTAAAGGCGGTTATGCTATCGGTGCTTACAATGTAAACAATATGGAAATATTGCAAGGTATTGCTGAAGCAGCAGAAGAAACTCAATCACCTATTATTCTTCAAGTATCTGCAGGTGCAAGAAAATATGCTAATCAAACATATTTAATCAAATTGGTTGAAGCAGCACTTGCTACAACAACAGTTCC
>CANPYB010000074.1 GCA_947587605.1 Candidatus Gastranaerophilales bacterium | reverse complement strand
CATCCAGCCTCATTTGCTCTACTACTGCCTGCATATCCTCTATTATTTTAAGTTTTTCTTCTTTATTCATAATATTCCCGTTTCTTTTTTACATTATAACACGCCTGTAAATATAAAATTGAACGCTGCTCCCGATGATTTTTTCAAGTTTATACGATTCATTTATATATTTATATATATTGTTTCCCCACGTTTTTGAAAATGAACCTTGATTATACCAGTTATATCTTAGGTTCGATATTAATATTACATCGGGCGGGTTTGTTTTTAATTCGTGTGTTATAAATTTATCCGTTAATAACTCGTTATTTGGAGGAATCAGATAATAAAGTTTGTTATTGGATTGCCTTTGTGTTAAGAAGTTCAGTATTGCGCTTTCAGGGATTACAAGAATTGTATCATCCTTTTTTGTTGATGTATTTATATAATTTAAAGTTTGATTTGTTACTTCATAAAATATTTCGGGGATTTTAATTGTTCCTTTTTCCGTATTTATTGAGGTTAATTTATTTTGATTAATGTCATAACAAGCATAAGAAATAAATAAAGCTGAACATATAATAATTACGATTAGCGATTTTTCTTTTAGCAATTTTTTATATAAAAATGTCATTAAACAAATCAGCATTAAAGGCAGGAAGTAAGTTCCGTATATTTCAAGCGAGATATTGCCGATAACTTTTAACCCGGACAAAAAAGCGGTTAAGCATAAAATAAAAAATGAAAAATCCCTTTTATATTCTTTTATACTATATATAAATATTAATAATATAAAATATCCGAGAGAGTGAAAAATTGAAAAAAATGACGGATAAATAATTGATAAACAGGCATTTTTAATTGACTCTAAAGACGGAATAAAACAGGTGTAGTTATAAAAATAATTTACGCTATGCGATTGTGCAAGGTTTATAATTAATTTTGCACTCTGATATAAATCCGCAACGGTGCATTTTTGTAATAGTAAAATTAAAAAGCAAAGAACAGGAAATATAAAAATATATAATAAGTGTTTAAAAGAAGCCTTGTTTTTTAAAGCGCATAATAAAATGACAATTATAAAAGCCGAAAATTCGTATTTGCACATTGCGGATAAACCGTATAATAAAAAACAAAGTACAATATATTTATCTTTTGAGGTGTTAAGATATTTAATAAGAAAATAAAAACTCCATAAAAATGCACACAAAGCGTACACTATTGAATAAGAGTATGGTGTTATCCAATTCGAAATTGAGGGAAAATAAACGCAAACGGAGATTAACGCGCAGGTTATAGTTAGAGCCGTTTTTTTATTCGTATATTTTTTGCTTATTAAATAACAAGCAATTAATGATAATATTGAAGTTACATAACCGATTATTGTAAAAACAAATAATTTTGCTCCGAAAATTTTTACAATAAATCCGTTAATTAAGTATCCCATAGGCGGATAAATGCAAAAAATATCTTTATATAATACTTTCCCCTGCGCAATCTGCCAGGGAATATATAATTCTCTGCCAATATCGGAATAAGGAGAGTAAATATTATTTGAAAATATTAAAAATCCGATAAAACTTATTATAAATATTATAATAATTGCACCTTTATTATTCATTATATAATTATAACAAAATAAATATTTTTAAACTAAAATATAAATATGAAGTTTCAAAGAATATCAAGTATTAATACAAAACGTGACGCGTGGGTTGAAATAAATCTTGACGCTATAGAAAAAAACATTCTCGAGCTGAAAAAAAAGGTAAAACCCGATAGTAAAGTTCTTGCCGTAGTAAAAGCAGATGCATACGGACACGGAAGCTCTATGATAGCACCGACTCTGCTGGCTTCGGGAGTTGATTGGCTCGGGGTAGCTTCTATTGATGAGGGTATGGAACTTCGCAACAACAAATTTGATTGCCCTATTTTGGTGCTTGGTGCTGCTCCTGTCTGGGCATTTGATTATGCCGCAAAGAATAACATTTCGCTTTCAATGTTTTTAGATGAGCATATAGAAGCTGCAACGCTGACATATCAAAAAACAGGGCTGAAAACAAAGGCTCATATTAAACTTGATACCGGCATGAACAGAATAGGAGTGCGAAAAGAAAATGCACTTGAGTTTATAAAAAAAGTTAAAGACTGTCCTGCCGTTGAAATGCAGGGAATATTTACCCACTTTGCCTGCGCTGAGGATGAAGGTAAAACAAAAAGACAGCTTGAAATATGGGATAATATAATTTCTTCAACAGATACAAAAGGATTAATACTTCACTGTTTTAATACGGCAGCCGTAATAGCCGGCTACAAAGAAGAAAAATATAATATGGTAAGATTGGGGCTTGCTTTGTATGGATTAATCCCTGATTTACCCGATTTTTGCAAGTCAACTCCAAAACTATACCCCGCAATGAGTTTAAAGGGAAGAATAACAAACATCCACACCGCAAAAGACGGAGAGGGCGTCAGTTATTCTCATAAATTTATCTCAAAAGGCGATACAAAAATAGCAACAATCCCTATCGGCTACGCTGACGGCGTCGACAGAAAATTATCAAATAAAATATACGGGATTTTAAACGGTAAAAAAGTGCCTCAAATAGGTAATATTACAATGGATCAAATGATGTTCAACATCACGGGCATTGAAGCGGAGGAGGGGGATATAATTACTCTGCTCGGAAAGGACGGCAGTGAAGAAATAAGTATTAACGAATGGGCAAATATACTGGATACTATTAACTATGAACTTATCTGCCGATTAAAAGTAAGACTTTCAAGAGTTTATACCAGATAATAATAAAAATTTGTACTTTTTTGGAGTAAATTTTACCTGTTTTTTTTAAAAATTTTAAAAATTTAATATTTTTTTATAAAAAATGCAAAATTTGTATTTGAAAATCCTAAAAACTTGATATGAAAAATTTGATTTTTGAAAAAATAATATTTAAAAATTCAAATTTTGATAAAAAAGTATGGACAAATACTCTAAAATAGAGTATTATGTAAATATGGAATGTGAGGTTTTATGAAAGTTTCTGCGGTCGGTTTCTTGTTTCAAAATAAAATAAAAACAAAAGGGTTAAAGGGTAATAACTATACCTGTATAATTCATAAAAGAGTGCCAAACGGCATAGTTTCAAAAAATGTTATAAGCTCTCCGCTTATTAAGGAATCCTCATTGACAGCTATTACTCCATTCCAAGCTGCAGACGAAATAGAAGAACAATTGTCCTTAATAACAAACAGAAAACCTAATACAAAATTTGTCGGCGCAACTATTAAAGACGGAATTAAAGAAACGGAAATTCATTCAATCTTATCCGATAAACTTTTTGGCGTAAGAACTAAAGATGAACACGGTAAAAATCACTTTAGAATTGCCGGAAGAAGAAAAACTCAAAGAGTTTTAACTCATAATCTTAATTTGTCTGTTTAGTTAAATACTGCTGAATATTGAATAATATATAAATAACCCTGCAAGAATTAATATGACTCCGCTTATTTTCATTAACATTTCGGAGTATTTTGCAACTTTTCCCTTATGCTTTAGCGCGGAGGTAAATAGTGCAAAAATTATGATAATTATGCACTGCCCCAGAGCAAACGCAAACAATAGTGCAATGGAAAATAATATACTTGTTGAAATTGTAGCTACCGCCATAATACTGGCAAGTATCGGTGACGAACAGGGACTTGATGCCAGCGCAAAAAATGTTCCCACAAGAAAAGGAAATACAAATAAACTTCCCGATTTATTCTGAGGCATTTTTTTTACTATCGCGGGAAATTGTATATCAATAACTCCTAAAAGGTTTAACCCCATTATAACTATTACGGAGGCAAATAATAATATAAAAATCGGCGAGGCAAAACTTGTAAATGCTCTGCCTGTTATTGCGCATATAACCCCAATTATACTTAATACTGCCGATAATCCCAGAGAAAAAGACAGCATTTGTATAAATAACTTTTTGCTGCTTTCTTTTGAGTATCCTCCGACATAACCTATAATTAACGGCAGTATACCGAGCGAACACGGTGACAGTGAAGCCAAAATCCCCGCAAAAAATGCAATTACTATTAAAATCGGCATTATCACTCCGCCTGACGAATATTGAGAAAATGCCTGAATTAGATTATCCATTAATTGCTTCCTCTAATTCATTTATTAATCGCTCTTTAGATATTGCTCCTTCTATTTTATTTAACTCGTTTCCGTTTTCATCAAGAAATATCATTGTGGGAACAAGTACAACATGATATTTTTTTATTGCTTCTTTTACTTTTCTGTCTTTCTCTAAGGCATTTACCATTATAAAATTTATTTTCCCCGTATAGTTTGGTTCAATTTCTTTAATTAACGCTTTCATTTTCTGGCAGTCCATACACATTGATGACGTAAAAGTCATTATTGCGGGCATATTCTTTTCTTTAGCATTTGCCATTATATCTGTTGAATTTTTGCTCATTATTAAATAAGCACAAATCGGTACTATTAATATTAATAAAATAGTAATAATGTTTTTCATATTTATTCCTCCGTGTGTGAATAAACATTACACTAAATTAGTATAAACCATATTCTCTAACCGGATATATATATTAATATATTTTATATTATTATATTTCCTCGGGAATGAAAATTTGATTTTTACATAAAAGAAATCTTTTATCGGAATAGCTTTCAGCTCCGATAGTTATATTTTGGTATTCTCTGACGATACTTATAATATCATCGGCAGATAATAAAATTTTACGTCTTCCTGTTTCATTTTCAAAAATGTATGCCATATTTTCTCCTCCTATAACTTTTATCGGCATATTAGGAACAAACTTAAATAAAATACTCCTTTTAGGCTATTAATCACACTTCTGATTTTATACAACTGTCTAATTTATCCTAAAAAAAATAGGTGCTAAATAAAATATTGAAAATCAGATTGAAATGAGGAAAATTATGAGTAATATGATTGTAAAAGCTCCCTGCGTAAATTTAAGCGCACTGGAAACATTATTTATTGAAATGACTGCACAAAACTGTAATCTTAGATGTAAACACTGCTATATTAATTTTTCCGATAAAAAAGTAAAAGATTTTATTCCGATAGATAAAGTAAAACAAACTTTGCTTAACCTTGATAAAAAAGACTTAAAATATATAACGCTGACCGGTGCAGAACCTATGATGCATCCCGATTTTAATCAAATTTTAAGATTGTGTTTAAAATATTCATCGGTCATTATTCAAACTAATGCTTTAAATATTAATGATAAAAAAGCAAGATTTTTAAGAAAAGTAGAAGAAGAAAATAATCTCGGACACGAAATAATTTTTATGATTAGTATCGACCATTATATAGAAAAAGAAAATGATTTGCTTCGCGGCAGAGGTTCGTTCAGAAAGGCGGTCCACGCAATTCAAAGCCTTGCCAAATATGATTTTAATCCTATTTTATCTATTGTTAATTACTTAAATACGGATGAAACAGAGCTGAAAAATAAATTTAGCGAATTATGCGCTTCTTTTAATTTTGAAACAACGGATATTAACTTTAAAATAATTCCGCTTATAGAAAAAGATAAACAATGGGAATTTCCTCAAAATACGGATTTTGATAACTTAAATACGGACTGTACAAAAAGCAGAACATTAACGCTGAACGGTATATTTTCCTGTCCGCTTTTATCATGTGACAACAGGGGAAAATGCGGCGGTGACATAAATGATTTTTCAACAAGAAATTATCTGGAAACTCCATACTGCAGCCAATGTGCTGTATATAACAAAAAATTATTTTCATTAGAATTGTAACAAATTGTTAACTAAATATTACTAAAATGTCATGAATGAATCGCAAAAAGTTTTCATGTATATAAGAGGATAAATCAAACGAGGGAAAAATGGGATACGCATTATTTGCACAGAGGAAAGTTGTATTAGACGGACAGTTAAATGCCCTTGAATTGCAACAGACACAAAGATCAAATGAGCAATATAAATTAGCGACTCAGACATTGAGTTTGAATCAGCAGATGGCAAGTATGCAGGCATCTCAATCAACAGAGTTGGCAGATAAATATGAAGAATTAGCAAATACTGAAGGAGAAGAAGGCAGAGCACAAGTAAATGCAGAAATAAAAGCAATGGAAGAAGATTTCCAAGCGGAATTAGATGATATAAACCGAGAAATATATCAAGTTTCGGTAAAAGAAAATACTGTAGAAATGCAGGTAAAAAGATTAGATACAATGGTAACAGCGGTACAAAAAGAATTAGAAGCCGTAGAAGATGCAGAAGGACAATCAATAGACAGAGCGACACCGAAATTCAAAGGTGTAAGCTAATTAAAATAAAATTATTTATAATATACAAAAAGGGGAAACATTGTTTCCTCTTTTTTTATATGCTAAAATTTTGAATGAACAGATCTTGGAAAATTTATGAGATTGAGATATAAACAGTTATTAGCGAGTGTAATAGTTATAAGTGCAATGTTAGTTCAATTGCATAATGTTTCTTATGCTGAAGAAGAACAGACTGTTGATATATCAGACAGCTCAAAAATAACAAAAATAGAGTTTGAGGGTAATCACTTAGTAAATGATTCTGATATTGTAAAAGTAATGAACATGCAATTAGGTGATATTTACAGTAAAGAGTTGGTTCAGCAAAATTTAAAAGCTATATATAAGACAGGGTATTTTTCCGAAAAGATGAAAGCAATACCCATTCCGAATGAAACGGATTCTTTGACATTAAGAATATATTTGGAAGAAAATATCCCAATAACCGATTTTGCAATAGACGGCAATACGGTAGTATCAACAGGCGAAATTTTAAGTAAACTCAGTCATTTACAGGGCGAGCCTCAAAATTTAAAAACATTAGGTGAAGCGGTTACGCAAATAGAAGATTTGTACGCTTCAAAAGGCTATGTCTTGGCAAGAGTAGCTAATGTTGAAGATGACCCTGATGGCTGCGTTAATATTAAAATGGAAGAGGGAATAATTAATTCAATTGCTTTTGAAGGAAATAAAAAAACAAAAGATTTTGTAATTGAACGCAATATTCTGTCAACCCCCGGGAGTGTTTATAACGAAAATACACTTAAAGCTGATTTAACAAGATTATTTGCGACTCAAGCATTTAGAGATGTAAACCGAAAAATTGAAAAAACTCCCGATAATGATAATTTATATGATGTAACAATAGTCTTGGAAGAACAAAGAACGGGTACAATATCATTAGGCGGAGGTTTGGATACCGCGACGGGTCTGTTCGGACAGGCAGGATTTGTTGAAAACAACTTTATGGGTAACGGACAAAGAGTCGGAATAAACTTTATGGCAGGTACCGGTGTAATTATGTCTGACAGCTCAACCATAGACCATGCTAACTTACAGGCGGAAGTCAGCTTCTTTGAACCGAGATTAAAAGGAACGGATAATTCATTATTAATAAAGGCATTTGGCAGAGATTTCGGCAGTTATCAAGTTCCGCTTGCTGTTGAACAGAGATTTGGCGGTGAAATTGTTTTATCAAGACCGTTTAAGACATATAAAAACTTATCAGGTGCTATAAAATTAGGCGGAGAACATATAAAAGTTAAAGAAGGCGATGCAAATAAAATAGCATCTTTATATAGAATGCATAACATCCCTATATCGGAACGTGCAAAACAATTACAGGGCGGAACTTATCTTTCAATAGGTCCGAGCTTAATATATGATACAAGAGATAATGTATTAAATCCCCGCAGAGGTGTGCTGGCTACGTTAAGATTAAACGAAAATGTAAATATAACAGATTTGGATTATACTCATGCCACACTGTCTGCAGGTATCAAACGCTATTTCCCCGTAATGCGTAAGTCATCGTTCTCGTTAATGGCAAGAGCTGCAGGAAAATTGCATGGCGATATGCCCGAAGTTATGGCATACAGCTTAGGCGGACCTTATACCGTCA
>CANPYB010000073.1 GCA_947587605.1 Candidatus Gastranaerophilales bacterium | reverse complement strand
ATTGCTTTACTTCTCCTAATAAGACTCTTATATTAAATATTTTACACCATAATCAAAATTATACAATCGCTTTATTGTAATTCATTCAGTTTTATTTTTGCCGGATTATATTCTTCGGATACTTCAAGTGCTTTTTGATATTCTTCTTTCGCTTTTTCTTTACTGTTTAATTTTTCATATATCATACCGTATATGTAATGTGTTTCGGGATCTTTGTATGATATATTGAGACTTTTTTCTATAAATTTTTTTGCTCTGCAGGCTTCATCATTGTTTAATAACACTCTTGCGGTGTATTTGTATATTTCACGGTTATACTTCTCTAAATGAGTTATTTTTTTTAATATTTTTTCTATAATCTCTTTTTGACGGTACTTAAATAACATTTCTAAATCCTGCTCATAATAATTTCTTATTTGAAAATAGGTAGGTGTTATATTTGTGATACCGTCATTAATTATATTAATTAAACACAAAAGCCAGTTAACCGCAGAAGATGAACCTTTTATTAAGGTTAAAATTACTTTTGCTTCATTCAATTCGCCTGTAAGAAATTTTACATAAGCACATCCGTATAGGTTTTCAGCTTTATTAAAATACTCAAGCGCCGTTTCCGGATCCGTATTTTTTAGGGCGGTTTTAGCTTGAGTATTGTAAATCTTTTCAGCTTCTAATGCTTTTTCGTTCATTATACTTTATTGGATGAATTAATTTCGTTTTGCTTCATTTTGGCGCGTTCCTGCATAATGAAATCTCTTGCGCTCGGATGAATATTGTTGGAATATGCACCTTTTATAAGTTTATCAATTTCCACATCCGTTTCTTTTTTAGGTGCTTCTTCTTTTTTTTGGTTATATTCAACCATAAATGCCGCAGGATCCGCTTTTAATTTTTTTATTTCATCGTATGTGAAATCTTTATATTTACATTTTTCGTTATTTTCCATACACATTTGTGCTTGTATTGCATAAGAAGTTAATATTGGTACTGTATTTAATTCAATGGTTTTCTCAAATGCTTCATTAGCTTCATCAGTCATTGCAATTTTCATATATGAACTTCCTAAGTAATACCAAGCGACCGCGCTTGTTTTATCTTTTTTTGTATATTCTTTTAAGTCAGATATACATCCGATGTAATTTTTTTGTTTATACTTGCTTATTGCACCATTAATTATTTTATTATCACTATCCGAGGCATTTACCCGTGCTGCAATGCCAAACACTCCTGTAATTGCTGCTATAAGCAATGCCAATAAGATTTTTTTCATAAATTATCCTCTTAAAATAACTGATTTTTTACCAAAATTACCTAATATTGATTATATACCCATTTTTTCAAAAAATATAGTACTATACATTTCTGATATGAAATCTTTTATTTTTTTTCATATTTTTAATGTAATTATTTCAAAAAATACTATATTAATATTTGTAACAAAGTTATAATGTAATACGTAATTGTTGAGTGAACATTTTGTTTAATGATTATAATTCGGAGGGGCAATGAAAATTAAAATTAAGGAGACGGTTAAGGCTAAAAAAGGCTGGAGTTTGTATAAACTTGCGCAAGTGCTTGATTTGCCGCAGCAGACGGTTTATTCATGGGCTAACGGCAGAACTCAACCCAGTTATGAAAATATGGACAGATTATGTGAAACAATTTGCTGCAGTGTCGGTGATTTGTTTGAAGCTGAACCTGTTCAGCAAAAACTTAACCTTGCCGTTAATCAGTAGTATTTAATTCCCTGTGTGCGTCGTGTACTGTTTTTATGGCGCTTATTTCCCTGTTCGCCTTTTTGGTAGTTAAATATATTAAATATTCTATATTGCCTTTTTGTCCTTTTACGGGCGAAAAGGTTAAATCTTTTGTGTATAATCCTTTTTTAGCACATTCTTCCATTACTTTATTTATTACTTGAATGTGAATTTCTTTTTCTCTTACTATGCCGTTTTTGCCAACCTGTTCTTTCCCCGCTTCAAATTGAGGCTTTATTAATGATACTATTTCTAAATTGTCCTTTTTACCAAGTTTTATTATATTTTCTATTACTCTTGTTATTGATATGAATGATAAATCCATTGTTATGAACCGGGCATACTCATCATTATCATCATAGATATCATTTTCCGAGCAGTTTTTTATGTTAACTTTTTCTATTACTTTTACTCTCTCGTCGGTTCTCAGCTTCCATGCCAATTGACCGTAGCCTACATCTACGCTGTATACCTTTTTTGCTCCGTTTTGAAGCATGCAGTCAGTAAATCCGCCTGTTGAAGCACCCGCATCCAAGCATATTTTACCGTTTAAATCAATATTAAATTCTTTAATTGCTTTTTCCAGCTTGTATCCTCCGCGAGATACGTATGGCATTGACTTTATTTCTATTTTTGTATTTTCTTTTAATTCAAGCAGGTAACCTGATTTTGTTATTGTTTCGCCGTTTATTTTTACATCGCCCGCCATTATTGCAGCTTGAGCTTTACTTTTTGTTTCAAAGCAGCCTTTTTCAGTCAGAATTTTATCAAGTCTTTCTTTTGTCATTAAAAATTAAATATCCTTTTTGCATTTTTTGTTGTTTGTTCTTTTACTTCTTCAACATCAATATTTCTGATGTCTGCTATTTCCTGCGCTACATATTTTAGATATGCGGGAGAGTTTAATTTTCCCCGAAAAGGTACAGGCGTAAGATATGGTGCATCCGTTTCAAGAAGTATACGCTCAAACGGGATTATTTTTGCAGTTTCTTTTAAATCTTTTGCGTTTTTAAAGGTTACTACTCCGCCTATTGCTATATAATAGCCTTTTTCTATACATCTTTTGGCAAATTCGCAGCTGCCCGAAAAACAGTGAAAAACAACGGTTTTTAAATCATACTCCTGCAGTATATTAAACGTATCTTTATGAGCTTCTCTATCGTGTATTAAAACAGGCAGTCTTACTTCTTGAGCAAGTTCTAATTGTTTTCGCAGAACGGTTTTTTGCAGTTCTTTTGTTTCGGTTTCCCAATAATAATCCAGTCCGATTTCGCCTATGGCAATGATTTTTTTATTAATTGCCAATTTTTTTAATGTTTCTTCAGCTTTATCATTGTAGGTTTTAGCTTCAGACGGGTGTACGCCTAATGCGGCATATAGCATTTCATATTTACCGCTCAAGTCTAAAATTTTATCAAATGTTGACGGCTCAACCCCGGGGATTATTACTTTTTCTATTTCATTTTCCCTTAATTCTTTTAAAAATCCGTCAAAATTTATTTGATATTCTTCAAAATCTATATGTGAATGTGTATCTATCATAACTTTACTATAACAAAAAAAATTTTTATGTGATTTGATATATATGAGAAGTTTTGGAAAAATATAAAAAATGGAACTCAATGCATTAATAAATAAGCCTCAAAGCAATATTAAAACGAATAAAAAACGGGTAACTGCAGCCTCGATTGCAGGTAGTGCATTAGGAATAGGGGCAGCAGTAGCCGGAGTTTATGCTTTGGCAAAAAAACGCAGCCCTATGACTACACTTAAAAATTTAACCTACGAGGAGGGTGATGTTCTTTTAATCGGTGCAGGTTCGGTTTTAGGCGGCTTGGCAGGCGGATTGCTTGCTGATAAAAATAAAAACAATAAAAAACTTAAACTTCGCGAGGCTTCACAGCAATTTATAGGGAATATGGTTTTCCCTATTTCCATTCTGGCGGGAGCAAACAAACTTCTTAATAAATTTGTTATTAAATCTGTTGAAAATCTTTCCGCACGCGATATGGTTATTAAAACCGCCGTTTGTATTGCCTCTTTGGTAGGCGGTATGGAACTTGGCAACGCTGTTATGAACAAAGTTAACAATAAAATATTTAAGGAGGAAGTTAAGCATGATGTCCATGCAGAAGATTATTTAGTCCATGCTGATGATTTGTGTTTGACTGCTAATATGGTCTTAAAAGATTTTAAACAAATTTCTGCAATTACTTCAAAAATCCTGCCATTAACTTTTATTGTTGCAGGCTCTAAAACAGGCATGCAGCAGAGTGAAAAGAGTATTAATTTATAAACTCGCACATTACTTCGTTACTTAAAAGTATTCCTTTTTGTGTAAGTTTAACAGTACCGTTTTCAGCAGTTAATAAATTTAATTTTTTATATTTGTTAAGTATAGCAGAGTATTTTTTCTCAAAATTAATATTATATTTTTTGTTTATATTATCAATATTTATGCCGTTATTAAGCCTTAAAGCCAGTATTATTTCTTCCTCCAGCTTTTGTTGGGCGGTTAAGACAGTTTCTTCTTCCCTATCAAGCGGATTTAAAATATATTTTTTTAAATCTGATTGATTTTTATATCTTATATCGCCGATATACCCCGAGGCGTTAACGCCGAAGCCGTAATAGTTTTTATTTTGCCAGTAGCATAAATTGTGTTGCGAGGCATAGCCATGTTTAGCAAAATTACTTATTTCATAATGTTCAAAGTTATTTTCTTTAAGAGTTTCACATATATATAAAAACATTTTTTCCTGCATGATGTCATCGGGGAGGTTATCAGGCGGATTTTTCCCGAAGCATGAGTTTTTTTCAATTTTTAATCCGTATGTTGAAATATGTGTTATATCAAGTTCTAATGCTTTTTTAATATCATTTTTCACGTCAGAGAGATTTTGATTGGGCAGCCCGTAGATTAAATCAATGCTGATATTGCTAAAATCTATATTTTTTAAATTATTTAAGGATTTATAAATTATTTTTTCGCCATGCAATCTGCCGATTTCATTAAGTATTTTCCCGTTAAAAGTCTGAACCCCTAAAGAAATTCTGTTAATTCCGAGTTGTTTAAAATGTTTGAATTTATTTTCATCAACGGTTTCAGGGTTTGCTTCAAGAGTAATTTCTGCATTTTCAGCCGGTTTAAAAAGAGACAGTATTTTCTCCATATCTCTTACGTCTAATAAAGACGGTGTTCCTCCTCCTATATACAGAGTTTTTAATTCTTCATTTTCATACTGTTCTTTTATTTGAACAATTAGTGAATTTATATATTCATTTTTTAACTGAATATCTGCCCCCGATACAAAGTCACAGTATCGGCATTTTCTTATGCAAAAAGGAATATGAATATAAGCGTGGTTTGTCATGGCTGTAATTGGGGATTAATTAAAACTTCTTTATCTTTTATAATCAATACTTTTTTATTTAAAAATTCTTCAATCATAAGCGGAATTGCTTTAGTACCAAGATGATAGCCGTCAACATAGTATTGCGTTTTACTGTTTAAATTCTCATCAATAAGTTTATTAAAAATGGAACAAAATACAAATCCATTTTTCTGTGATAATTCTTCAAGTTTTTCATTAAATATTTTTGTTGCAAGATTTCTGTCATGTTCGCTTCCGATGCTTGGAAGTAAAAAATCTTTAGGTACAGAGTCATTTTGAGAGGCAACAGGCCCCCAGACAATTACTTTTAACCCCTCATTTTGAAGCATTTTTATGTATTCAAGATAGTTTTTTAATATAGCTTCTATTTCATCATTCATTGATTGAAGATTGTATTCACCGTTTTCATCTTTTTCAACACGTTTAAATAAATGAACTCTTATATCAATTTCACCGAACGATAAAACAACAATATCACCCTTTTTTATATAACCGTTCTTAATTAGGAATTTCGTCTTATTTAAAGTATTTGTAGTTGAATTTTCTTTCATTGAATTATAAGCAAGGACAGCGCCTAAATGGTAATTTTTAAACGTAGGCATTGCTTGACATCCTGTTGTTATACCGTATTTCAGCTTCTTATAAGACAAAAAATCCTGTCCCGAGAAGAAAACGCTGTGACTGTCGCCTATAACAAAAATAGTTCCTGCCTTTACTTTTGTTACTTCTTGATTGGTTAGTTCATTTACCGTTTTTAAAAGATGAAAATCCGACAGCTTATTGCATTTTCCCCAGTTGTTAAAAGAAGTAAACTTAAATTTTATTCCGAGAAAATTAATAAATAATCTGTTTCTGACTCGTTCAAACTTAAATAGATTTATCATCTGCCGTATAAAGTTTTATCTGTTTGCATGAACAGTGCCTAAAGCACTTCTTCTTACAACTTGGCTTTCATCTTCTTCAACGGTTAACATACCTCTGTCATCAATATGTTCTCTTTGAGGTACATAATTGCGTTGGTTTTCAACATCGCTTTTTATACCGTTAAAAAAGTTACTGATTGGGTCAAACCAGTGATTTTGAGAAGCATATACAATAATTGCAATAAGACAAATCCAAAAAAATAATTTATTCATAAAACCGCCTCGCACTAATTTTGATAATATAAGGTTATATTATTTTTTAATGCTTGTCAAACCGTATAAAATATTAAAATTGTAACTTTGAATATTATTTGATAAAATTTCATTGGAGTTAAATTTAATGAATAAATTTACCGTTGAAAAAATGCAGACAGATGATGTTTGTGATGTTTATAATATTGAAGCAATTATACACCCTAATCATCACTGGTCAAAAGAGTCTTTTTACAATGAGCTGGCCAACAATCTTGCGCGGTACTGGTGCATAAAGGATGATAATAAAAAAATATGCGCATATATAGGATATTGGATGATATTTGAAGAAGCGCATATAACAACGCTTGGCGTCCACCCCGATTTCAGACATCTTCAATTGGCGCAATCACTGCTTATAAAAACAATAGAAGACTGTTACAGCGAAATGATAAAGTATATAACACTTGAAGTTCGTGAAAGCAACATTCCCGCAATAAGTTTGTATGAAAAATTTTTATTTGAATCAATTGGGGTGCGAAAAAATTACTATCAGGATAACGGTGAAAACGCTATAATTATGTTTACTCAAAATATCTGGTATGATAAATTTAAAGATAATTTCAGAATGATAAAAGAAAATATAAATAAGGTTGATATAGCTTATGCTTAATAAACGAGTAAAAGAGGGAATAAAGCAATTTCACAGCGAGAACAGAAAAATAAAATTCTGCCTTGGCACACTTGCGCTCATAGGTTTATGCGTACTTTTATTAATAATATCAACTTTTACACAAATAAAAATAAACTTTAATCTGCCTGAAAGCGGTATTGGCAGCTATTTAAAATTTGAATATATCCCTCAAATACCGATAGTAATATTTATCGCGGGACTGCTTGGTGAAACCTGGGGATTTATTGCGGTTTTAATTTATATATTAATGGGATTAACTCCGTGGTTTCCAGTTTTTGCACTTGGAGGAGGGCTTTCTTATATATTTCAATTTAATTTCGGGTATATCTTTGCATATTTATTCGCTGTTATATTATGTTCAAGAGAAATTAACAAGGGAAATTCTATTAAACATATAATATTTGCTGTTTTATACGGAATTCTTACCGTTCATGTTTTAGGAACTTTATATATGATTATTATTGCGTTAATAAGACATGAAAGTTTTGATTTTATTGCAAATTGGATATATTATCAATCACTATCAAAAATATTATATGACTTCGTATTCGGTATACTGGCTTTAATAATGGCAAAAGGATGCCGTAAAATTTTATGGCTTATTATGGGTTAAAGTCCAAATTGTAATAATGCCGTTATTATTAATTTCTCAATTATCTGTAAAATAATAATAGCAATCAAAGGCGAAATATCTATCATACCTATAGGCGGAATAACCGCTTTAAAAGGTTTCATAATCATATCATAAACTCTTATTAAAGAGGCTAAAGGCTCTTTTCGAGTATCAAATATCGGTATCCAGCTTAATAAAACCACTATAATAATTATCAAATATACTATTCTAAACGTGATTGAAACAAAATATGAAATCATTACATGTTCCTTTATGACGTATGTGAAGTGTTATAACATTCGCAATTATTTCGTTCAATAGGCGTATTTTCTATAATAGCGAGTAATAATTCTTTTAATCTGCTTATATTTGATTTAAAAACTTGAATAACCTCTTGATGAGTAACAGGCGGAACATCGCCTACTAACC
>CANPYB010000072.1 GCA_947587605.1 Candidatus Gastranaerophilales bacterium | reverse complement strand
TACAATACGGAAAATACAGACTGTGCAACGACTGTGTACTGCTTGCCGAAACAGGTTTTGCCATAGGTAAATTTCAAAATGCGGATGAACTTATAAAAGCAATGGAAGATACACGGCTTGAAGAAATGTGTGAATTTATAAAGCAGGAAGAAAAAAGAGAAAATAACTAAATGCACAGATTAACTTACTTAAATCAACATTTAAAAAAAGGGAAACTGATAAGGTGGCCGTCGCAGTGTTTTCCTCTGCCCGTATATATTGCACCATGCAGCTGGTATTCATTAAACGACAATGATAAATACTTTTACGCCAATATGATAATTGAAGCATTAAATACCTGGGAAAGTGTATCAGCAGGCAAAGTATCCTTTTTTCTTGTAAATACATTAAATGAATCACAAATGAATGTGGAATGGCGCAGAGTTGACAGAAAATCACTTGGTAATTGCACATTTAATTTTGATGCCGAATCAAGACTTTATTCTGCCGAAGTATCAATCGGGATATCTGACGGAATTATTCACAGACAGTATATGGATGAGAATGAAGTATATCATACAATACTGCACGAAATAGGGCACGCATTAGGGCTCGGACACTCAACAAACACAGGTGATATAATGTATACCCCTCATCAATACGGAATAGTAAACCTCTCTGAGCGTGATATAAATTCTATAAGGTGGTTATACTCACTTCCTTACGGCACATCAATAGAAAGTCTAAATGCAATATATTCAACAAATTTCGGAAATATTGATGATATTATAATGCACATTATATCGGGCGGAGCGGAATCTGAGTTTGAAAAAACATTAAAATCAATAAAAAATCCCAAAAGAAATCTTGAAGAGGAACAAAAAAAGCTGGCGGAAATGAAAAAATTTCAAATGTCCATACAAAATGTAAAACTTCCGAAAGATATGGCGGATAAATTTAAAAAAAGATAAGTTTTTAGTATAATAAATAAAAAAGAGAGTATACGAACAATCGCGTATAAGCACGGCTTATATGAGGAAAGTCCGAACACCCAAGGGCAGAACGACGGATAACATCCGCCAAAGGCGACTTTAGGACAAGTGCCACAGAAAAGTAAACAACCTTATATTTTAAGGTTCAGGTGCAACGGTAGTGTAAAAGACTACAGGGGGTATTGAGAGATACCCGCCGGGTAAACTCCGTTCGGGTGCAAGATTGAACAAAGGTTAAGGTGACCCGCCGTCTTTGAAAAATCGCCGGAGCTGTAAGGTAACTTTCAGCCAAGACAGATGATTGTTTAAAACAGAATTCGGCTTACGGTATGCTCTCTTTTTTATGCCAAATCCATACTGTTTTCAAGCGAAATACCCATAGTGCGCATATAGTCAGTCAGTTCTTTTATGCGTTTTTTATTTTCTTCAACATCAGGATAACGCTGCATAACAATTTCACAGATGTCTTTTTCCTCTGAATTATCGTCATTAGGCTGTTTAGCTACACTTGTGGTTAAATCAATTTTTCTGCGTTCTGCCAGTCTGCTTTGAACTTTGGGATAATTAGATGAATATATCTGCGAAGCGGAAGCTCTATCAGTTAATGCAGCATAAGCAGATTCAACAAGATACCTTGTAAGCGCGATTTCAATATCTTCTATAGCTTTATACGCTTTTTCGGTAACTGTTTCACCGCCGAAGTCAACACTTTCGTTTTTACCGAGTATTTCTAAAATTTGATATTTTTTTTCAATAAGTTTTTTATGAAGTTCAAACCCGGCTTGAACAGTAAAAGGTAGTGACGGATTTGTAGAAATATAAGAGGGAACTCCAATTAAAAAGTTCAAATCGGAATTTTGATGAATTATTAAAGGAATGCAGGGATAATCTTTATCATCCGGATTAACTTCAGTTTTATACTGCTTAAAATTTGTCGATTCAAAAACTTGAACATCCATTGGGCGCTCTCTATATTCTAAACGGGGTTTACCACCGTAGCCTCTGCAAATAAAACAATCTTGATTGGGGTATTTTCTCGCAATTTCATTTAGCATCAAAGCATCTTTAGCAAGAAAACGAGCAGGATAAACACCGGCTTTAGCGTTGCCTATATCAGCAGTATAATCAACATAAATACCCTTGAAAGATGCATTATTAAGTGTTTTTGACTTAAAGTCCGCATTTTGTTTTAAAGGAATATTAAAAGCTGATACAGGTGAAATTTTCATGAGCACTCCTTACAAATTTTATTAAAAAGCGGAAAACAAAAATTTGCGTAAGAATTAACGGATGTAAAAAAAAATTAACATTTAGTAATAATTTAACAACAAAAACCATGCGGGATTTTTAAAGCAAACAGTTTAACGGTATAAAACTATGAAAATCGGTTCTTCTTTCGATAACAAAATAAAATACAACTGCAGCCGAACATTTAAGGGACTTCCTCCAAATCCGAAATATGTACCCGAATTTGTAGGGAAAGCAGCAAAAATGGCGGGTGAATACATCAGTATGCCCGAACAAAAACTGCTGTTAACTTTAGCGTCGGTTGCTTTATTACCGTTAATAGACTTAAAATTTGCTCACGAAGATAAAAAGGTTGATGCAGCCATAAAATCCACGGCGAAACCGATAGCATGCGGATTTACGGGTGTTACCATAAGAGCTGCATTTATAGCGCTTGCCGTTAAAGCTATAGGTTTTGGAAATAATAACCGATTAAATAATGACTTTATGCCGAAAGCCGCAAGAAAACTCTATCAAACGGAACCGTTAAAGGCAAATAAAATGCTGATGCAGTATAAAATAGCACTCGGCACTCTATTTGCAATGATTTTTATGATATTTTTCTCAAATGCAAAAATCGATGTACCGTTAACAAGCGATTTACAGGACTTAATTTCGGGAGTGGTAAAAGAAAATAAAAGCTGGCTGCAATCAATAAATGACGTAAAAAACAGCAGAGTACAAAAAATTAAAAATTGGCTGAATAAAAGAAAACAATTTTTTGACAAAATAAAATCCAAAATATCAAAGTTAAATGCCGTAATGAAAGAAGAAGAACCGCATAAAACCGGAGGGAGCTCGTAATGCAAAATCCGGCAGAATTCATAAGAAATAATGTTCTTGCTCCCTCATATAACTTTTACAAGCAATATATAGGAAAAAGCGCCCGCCACAGATACTGTCAATCACTGGCGAATTTTATGTTTGAAAAAAGTCAGGATACGGCTTTTGTAATGCTTATTTTTAATGCTTTATCAATTTTTTCAAGCCACCTTGCTCAAATAAGAGGACTTAAAAAAAGCAACAGAGAAAATAAAGATTACTTAATTTCTCAAGAACGTGTTGAATTATGGCTTGATTTGGCATTAACTACAATACCGCCCTCAATTATAAATCATACGTTAAAGAAAAAACTTGAGGGCGGAGAAATAACAACAAAACTGACAAGAAAAAATTTAACAACCGTTGTGGCTCCCGCAGCAGGTGTTCAAATAAAAGAATTATGCAATACCGACCATATTCCGCCATACTGGCAGAATATGAAGCAATCAGCAAAATCCGTGCTTAACAACATAAAAAAGACTTTAAAAGATAAACCTAAAGCATTATGGGATTTTCTTAACATAAAAGATATTCAAACTGCAGAAACACTTTCCGCTCCAAAAATGTCTGATATAGCAATAAAAGCAGACTTACACCCTAATGACGATTTCAAAAAACTTTATAACGGAAAAGCCTATGACGATATTATTGGCGGTATAAACGGAGCAACCATTTTAGCAACAATCGGATATACAATAGTAGTTAGCAGCATAGTTATGCCGATTATTAAAAACCTCATTGCAAATTATTCCTATAAAAAACAATTGGAAAAAATGGGTGAAACACCGGAAAGTATAAAAAGAAAAAAGAAATATAATGATTTAATGATGTCATATAACGAAACAAAAGACAGCAACATATTTAACACATTTATAGATTTTGATAATACATCATTAAAAGCAAATAATTCTCTACCTAAAGTTGAAAACAGCATTAAAGCACAGCCGCTCAAAAAGAACGTATTTCAAGATATGAACACATTTGTATCAACGGGACTCAGAATATAATATTTTGTTATATAATATAAATACGTGTCCGTAGCTTAACAGGATAGAGCAAAGATCTCCGAAGTCTTTAGATGTGGGTTCAACTCCCATCGGGCACATTTTAAACATTCTGCATTAAAAAACTTTTTTATTGCATCAACAGTTGAAAAAATCTTAATCAAATAATATAATCAATATATAGATTATATTTAACGGGTGAAAAATGGCTAAAGAATTAGATACTGTTCCTATAGAGGTTATTATATTAACCGCAGATCATGAAATAAAAGGCACTGTTCACGTTTCAAAATATACAAAAACAAACCGTGAGTTAACCGATTTATTAAACGATAAAGAAAAGCGTTTTCTTGCCGTTACAAATGCCGAAATAATTGCAAGAAATTCTAATACACCGCCAAGACGTTATAATTTTCTTGAAATTCATATTGACTGTATTATGCTTGTACACCCGTCAAGCCAGGTTGTATTTAGAGAAACAGGCAAAGCGCAGGAAGATATTGCACGCTTCCGTGAACTTCGTAAAAAATTAAATCAAACAAAGCCTTTTTAATATGCAATCTTATAAAAATATTTTATTAATTAATTTTGGCGGGATTGGTGATGAAATTCTTTTTTCTCCCGTTATTCAGAGTCTGAAAAAAACATATCCCGAAGCTAAAATAACCTTGTGTTTAGAGGGAAGAAGCAAGGCATTTCTTTCACTGACTAATTTAATTGATAACTCTTTTTTCATTGATATTAAAACAAAAAATAAATATTTTGAGATGTTAAAGCTGTACATTAGAGCGCTGACAGGTCATTACGATTTGGTTATTTCATCGGGAGCAAATCCTTTAATTGCACCATTATTGTATTTAACTGGAATAAAAACAAGAATAGGTTATAAAACATCAAATTTAAGCAAAAAATTATTAACTTATGCGGTAGATTTAAACCAAAATCAGTATGCGGCAAATATGTATTTCGACTTGGTTTATCCTATTATAAATACCGATTTTGAACTCCCGATAATTAATATTGATGAAATTGAACGAGAAGCAAATACTGTTATTATTCACCCCGGAGTAAGTAAAATAAGCGTACAAAAAGGGATTACAAAAATATTCGAAGCTAAAGTCTGGGCAGAGCTTATAAAAAAACTTTTAAATAAAGGAAAAAAAGTTATATTAACAGGCGGAAGCGACGATGAAGAAGTTATAAATCAAATCCGCCAAGAATTAAAAGATACAGATTTAAGTAATTTTACCGATATGTACGGTAAAACAAAAAACATGCTTGATTTTGCTAAACTCGTAAAAAAATCCGAAGTTCTTATATGCTCTGATTCAGCACCCATGCACATCGGTGTTGCAACAAACACAAAAACAATTGCAATATTCGGACCGACAGATGAAAAAAAATTACTTCCCAAATCGGATAAATTTATTGCTGTAACAAATAATTGTAATTGCAGACCCTGTCTGTGGGATAAACGTCAAACAACATGCAAAGAACTGAACTGCTTAAACTTCGATTTAGACAAAATTATTTCATTAATTTATAAATAACATAATCTTTTGAATTATATACTTTTATAAAGGATTTATCTAATGAGTAATCAGATTTTTCATCGTCATTAGAAGTGCGGAGAATAAATAAATTTTTATCCTGATTATACAGCGTTAAATATTCCTTCATAGCCTTTGGCGCAACATTAATATTCGAAATTTCATCCCAAATAACATATTTCATTTTGCTGTTTCTTAATAAAGATATTATGGAATACGGTGAATTTTCAAGATAATAAGCAATTGCAACAGTATAAGGTTCATTGGTTGTAATAATAATTGAATTTTGAGCGTCTATATTATTTTTTATCCACTGTGCTGTTGCTCTTTCTTCTGTATATTCATATTTTATATCTTTAATATAATAGTTTATCCCGTTATAAACAGTAAGAGAAAACAAAAGAAACAAAATAAGGTTCAATTTCCCGCGCAAGGGTGTATTCTTCTCTTTGCTTTCGCATAACACCCAAGAACAGAAAATTAATATTACATAAGCACTGAAAACTCTGCAGACAAAAAGAAACGGATATGCAAAAATTTTTACTGTTGATAAATAAATTAATTAATAATAAAAGATTTAAAATAATAATAAGTATAATAAAAGGAATTTCCCATAAACGAACCAGATTGTTCATATAAATATCTTTATCAAAAGAATTAACAAAGAATGATACAAAAACTTTATACGACTCGGATAAAATATTATCCGTATTAAAAGAAATAAATTTATTTATTGAAAGAGTATCATGAACAACAAAAACAAGAAACATTATTGATGCTAACGCAATTAGAGCTGAAATAACGTATTTAATAATATTTTCATTATTTCTGTCTTTAATAATGTTAGTCCATATAAAATCCAATAAAAGCATAAACGAAAAACCAAGCATAATTACGTGGGTATTCGCAATTAATGACAATATTATACAATACAATATAGGATGTTGTTTAGATTTAGAATATAAAATCGCAGTTAAAAATACTAATACAGGAATGAGAGAGTAACTTCTTGCCATAACAGGGAAAAAATAAAAAAAGCCTGCGCTAAATAAAACAGATAATTTTATATAAATATTAAAAGGCGAAAAATAAAATAATAAAACAACTGCAACTACGGAAGCTAACCAGCATATTAACTGCATAAAGATTATATTTGAAGATAATTTTGCGAAAGGCATAACTAAAAAATAAAATAACGGCGGATGACCTTCAATATGTAAATGCTTTATCAACTCGAACGGCGAAAGATAACTGCATAACTGCCATGCCTGCGCTTCATCAGACCAGATTTCATGATGAAATACACATATTAAAGTTATTACGGCATAAATAAAAATAATTACAGAATATATCAATAAATTTTTTTTCATTAACATATTATAACATGCATGTTTTTTTATTTTTAAATTATAATTAATAATGATAATTAGGAGAAAAACAGTGCTGAAAGACAGATATTTTCCGCAGGAAATTGAAAAAAAGTGGCAAAAACACTGGGACGAAACAAAAATAAACAAAGTATATAACGATAAAGAAAAAGAAAAATATTACATATTATCAATGCTTCCTTATCCGTCAGGTAAACTGCATATGGGGCACGTGAGAAACTATACAATATCAGATGTTATAGCTCGTTATAAAAGAATGAACGGATATAATGTTTTGCACCCCATGGGGTGGGACAGCTTCGGGCTTCCCGCAGAAAATGCGGCAATACAGCACGGCGCTAATCCTAAAAAATGGACTCTTGATAACATTGCTTATATGAAAAAGCAGCTAAAAGAGCTGGGGTTAATGATAGATTGGGACAGGGAAGTCACCACATGCCTGCCTGAATACTATAAATGGACTCAATACTTTTTTATACAAATGTTTAAAAAAGGCTTGGCATATAAAAAAGAAGCGGCTGTTAACTGGTGCAATAACTGTGCAACCGTACTTGCAAACGAGCAGGTTATTGACGGCAAATGCTGGAGGTGTGACGGAGAAGTTGAGAAAAAATATCTTTCTCAATGGTTCTTAAAAATAACAGACTACGCACAAGAGCTTTTAGATGATATTGAGAAGCTGAAAGGCTGGCCCGACAGTGTTAAGACAATGCAAAAAAATTGGATAGACCGCTCAACGGGTGCTATTTTAAGATTTAAAGTTAAAGAAATAGAAGGCTTAGAAGTTCCCGTCTATACAACAAGACCCGATACCGCATACGGTATTACATACCTTGTTGTAGCACCCGAATACAAAGACATTGAAAAATTAACAACACCCGAAAATAAAGAAGCAGTTGAAGCATACAGACAAAATGCAAGAAGAATGACGGAAATTGAGCGTTTATCAACAGAGAGAATAAAAACGGGAGTTCCTTTAGGTACTCACTTAATTAACCCTCTAAACGGCGAAGAATTTCCGATTTGGACAGCA
>CANPYB010000071.1 GCA_947587605.1 Candidatus Gastranaerophilales bacterium | reverse complement strand
TGTTCTTTTATTATCAAAGCAAACCATGGGTGTAAATGGCAGTATAAGATAAAAGATAAAGAAGAATTTATAAAAGAAAAAGCATTATTTAATTATATAAAAGAGTGCTTTGACGGGTGGATGAGTCAGACATTTTTCCCGTGGGCAGGGTTTGAGATGCAGTATAAGGGGATAGAGCCGAAGATAATAATAGAACCTGTACTGATAGATAAAGATAAGCTATACCCGATTGAATATGAGATATATTGTTTTAACGGAGAACCAAAGATATATCAAAAGATAGAATACAGTGTACCTGCGAAGTGCAGTGTATATAATGAAGATTTCAGTGAAGGCGAACTAATATTAAATCCTGAATATATAAAAGAAAACGAACCTGCTGCTGAAACATTAAAAGAGGCTGTAGAGTTATCGAAAGAGCTTGCAGCGGGGTTCAAACTCGTGCGGGTGGACTGGCTGTTATACAACAATCAAATTTACTTTAACGAGATGACCTTTACACCGTTTTCGGGGTTTTTCGCAATAGATGATAAAACAAACTTAAAGTTAGGGAAGATGTTAAAACTATAAACAAGCGGAGCAAAAAACAATGGAAGAAACAGATTTAAGCCAATTAAGTGAAACAGAGATAATATCTATGTACTCTAATATAATAGAAAGCGGACAAGAAGTATTACTTGCTAAATCTTGTCCATACGGGTATGACCTTGATAGGACTTTGGGCAATTGTATAGAATGTTTTTGTACATCTTGCAGCAGAAACCCTGAACACTACGCGTATATTTGTCCAACCTATAGATTTTATGAGTAATTCATTTTTTAATGGCTAAAACATGAGGTCATGAAGCGGAATTCTGCAATAATATAAAAGCAATGGACTTTAATTTTTGTCATGTTATTTATCTTTATAAATATTTATTAATTGTTTAAATTATGATTAGTATTGACTTGTAAGTTATGTTCATATACCATGGGCGGTATAAAGTAAAGAGTTTGGAATTGGAGAAAATAAGATGAAGAAAAGACGAGTTCTTTTAGCTGCTTTATTAATTTGCTGTTCTTTTCAATTACAAGTTAATGCACAAAATCATCAAACGAATATTGATGTAGTTGATCAAACATATTCAAACTATAGTGATTCAGATGGCGGCGCATTAAAAATAGAACAAAGTAAAATAAACAGTGTTACGGGAAGCACTTTTAAAAATAATACGGCAACAAATCATGGCGGTGCCGTTTCTAATGCCGGTACTTTACATGTCGAAAACTCTACATTTGAAGAAAATAAGGCAGAGCAATATGACGGAAAAGGTGACGGCGGTGCTATATATAATGACGGTGAATTGACTGTTGAAAATTCTTCATTTTTAAATAATAAGGCAGGTAAGGGTAATGAAGATTGGTATGAAGAAGGGCATGGCGGTGCTATATATAATAATAAAAACGCAACAATTACCAATTCGACCTTTACGGGCAATCATGCAAAATATGGCGGTGCTATATATAATGCCAAAGGTGCCAGTTTGACAGTACAAGGTACATTCAAAGACAATACGGCACAAACAGGCGGGGCAATTCTAAACAACGGTGAATTAACCGTTAAATCAGGCTCAGTATTTGAAAATAATAAAGCTACAAGATTTGACGGCGGTGCTATTGATAATGTAGACGGCACTTTAAATATAGAAGATAATGTAACATTTAGAAACAATAATGCTCTTGGTACCGACGAAAAAAGAGGCGGAGCAATTTTGTCCGAAGGTGACGGAAACAGCCAAATTACAATTGGCAAGGGAGTGACTTTTGAGGGGAATAAAGCAGAAGAAGGCGGCGGAATAGACCTTTTTAAACATAATAACCTAAAAATAGGTGATGATGTAACATTTAAAAACAATAAGGCAGGACGCAGCGGTGGTGCTATAAATGTTTATACGTATCCTTTAGAAGAAGAAAAAGCATCCGAAATTACAATAGGAAATAATGCTTTGTTTGAGGGAAATCAAGCAGGGCTTGAGAATGAAGAAGGATATACCCCATCTGATAATTTCATTTTTGGCGGAGCCATTGCAATTAGTGAGGGTACATCGAATAATGAAAATTATAGTTCTTTTACAATAGGTGATAATGCGATATTCAGTAACAATACGGCGATTTCAACATCTTCAAGTGTAATTGGTTATGGCGGAGCATTATATAATGCCGCATACAAAACAACTGTAGGGGACAATGTATTATTTGAAAAAAACATATCAAACTATGGTGGTGCTGTTTATAATCAAGGTGACTTGAAAATTGGTCAAAATGCGTCATTTAATAGCAACACTGCAACAGCAGGCGGTGCTTTATTTAATTACGGCACTTTAACTGTTGGTGAGAATGCAGTATTTGACGGCAATACTGCAACAATGGGCGGTGCTGTTTATAATGCAGGCATAACAACTGAAAATTCAATACAAAAAGCCGTATTTAAAAATAATGAAGCAAGTCTGGGCGGTGCAATATATAATGATGTGTATAGTGCATATGATAATATTTATGCCAGCACATTGAATATTACCGATTCTGTTTTCTACAATAATAATGCAACTTCGGAATCATACTCAAATAGCGGTGGTGCTGTTTATAATCGATCAAAAGCAAGTATTACAAATTCTTTATTTGAAAATAATACCGCACAGGATTTTGGTGGTGGAGTTTATAATGTTAATAATGTGGGTGATAGTAATGAAACTAATTTAACGGTTGAAAATTCGCAATTTACAAAAAATAAAGCTATGGTTGGCGGTGGAATAGCAGCTTCCGGTGAAAAGACACAAACAAAAGTTACAAATTCATCTTTTAACAATAACTATGCGGTAGAAAAAAGAAGCGGAGATGATTCCGCTATGGGTGGTCAAGGCGGAGCTATCTGGACAGGAGCGACAGCAACTAATACCTTAAATGTGGAAAGTTCAGTGTTTGAAAACAATACCGCAGAGGCTGAGGGAGGCGCAATATGGTCAGGCGGCGAAACAAAGGTTACTAATTCGGTATTTAGAGGAAATAAAACTACAGGTACTACCTTTACAGAGGAACAGCCTAATTATCAAACAGATAAAGAGGGCGGCGGAGCAATATTTGTCGGCAGCAGCTCAAAGGCGGAAATTACAAAATCAGACTTTATAAATAACTCTTCTGCAACAGTCGGCGGTGCAATTGCTACACGCTCAAATGCACAAGGGGATACCACTTCTTTGAATATTTCCGAAAGTACATTTAACGGTAACAGTGCTGAGTATAACGGCGGTGCAATTGCGACTTATACCGATACCACAATTACCGATACAAGTTTTGTAAATAATAAAGCCGGCAAAAAAGGCGGTGCTATATGGGCTAACGGTAATGTTACCGTTAAAGCTGAAAATAGTGATGTAATATTCAGCGGAAATAGTGCTGCTGACGGAGCGGATATTTATATGGATACCGAATCCGAGAGTGTATCTGCCCGCTCTGCACGCGCGAAAACTGAAAACAAGCTGGAACTTCAAGCAGCAAACGGACGTAATATTGTTCTTGCCGACGGCATTTCCGGCGCACAAGAGTATAATGTAGAGTTAGATGGTGATGGAACGGTTACTTTCAACGGTGAAATTAAAAACGCTAATATGTCAGTTACGAAAGGTACTTTGCATTTAGCAGAGGGAAGTTCATTAGGCACAGGCACTAACATTAATGTTACAAATGCAACCTTAGATTCTCAAGACGGAAGAATTAATGACTATAGTGATAAAGTTAAAATTGGCAGTAACTCAATTTTAAAATTTGATTTAAGTTCTGCTAATAAAACGACGGATAAATTTTCTGCACAAGAAGGCTTGGAAACAGGTTCTATTAAGGTAGAAGACTTTAACTTCCTGCCGGATACAACAGTAAGTTCAGGTTCTATGACACTTTCTGAAATCCAAGATTCTCTGGGATTAGGTGATGTTGTTGAATTGGAATTGCCCGAAAAATCATTTAAAGCATTAACTCCTTTAAGATATGTTAATGTTAAAAGCGGTGAAGATGGTGTATCATACACTGCTGCAGGTAACAGCTACAGTGACTTTAACCCTGCAGTTATGGCGGCACCTGTTGCTGCTCAGCTTGGCGGGTATTTAACCCAGTTGGATTCTTATGATGAAGCGTTCCGTAATATGGATATGTATATGATTATGCCCAAAAGTATGAGACAGTCGATGAAATATAAGAATAAATATGCTCAAGCGGGTTCTGATTTGAATTTAATGTATGATAAATCATTAACCCCGTATTCAAATACTTCACTTTGGGCAAGACCTTATGCAACATTTGAAAATGTCAGACTGAAACAGGGTCCAAAAGTTTCTAATGTCTCTTGGGGCTCATATTTGGGCGGAGACTCGGAAATGTATGAGTTGAAAAACGGCTGGGAAGCTATGTGGAGCTTGTATGCAGGTTATAACGGTTCTCATCAGGCATATAACGGTGTAAGTATCTACCAAAATGGCGGTACTTTAGGCTTAACCGGTACTTTATATAAAAATAATTTCTTTACGGGGTTGACTGCAAACGCAGGTGCTAATGCGGCAGAAGCCTCAACAATGTACGGAGATGATGCATTCAGCTTATTCAGAACCGGGGTCGCTTCTAAAACCGGATATAATCTGGAATTTGCTGACGGTAAATTTATTATCCAGCCGAGCTGGTTAATGTCTTATTCATTTATTAATACCGAAGATTACACAACATCAGGCGGAATTAAGATTAATTCCAGTCCTTTAAGTGTTATGCAATTGGAACCCGGTTTAAAATTTATAGGCAATACAAGAAACGGCTGGCAGCCTTATACGGGTTTAAGTATTGTTTGGAACTTGTTTGATAAAACAGACTTTATTGCAAGCGATGCTACCTTGCCCGAATTGAGTGTTAAACCTTTCTTTAAATACGGTTTAGGTCTTAGAAAATTATGCGGTGAAAGATTTGCAGGATACGGTCAAACCTACTTCACAAGCGGAGGCAGAAACGGAGTCGGTTTCCAATTCGGCGGAAGATGGACGATTTAATAACTTAATTAAAATAAAAACCTGCGCAATTGCAGGTTTTTTATTGAAAATGTTTTTATTTTAAAAATATTTTTAATTACGTCAGCACGCATTTCGAATAATGAAAATCTAAATTTCAGTAAAGACTCGCAAACTCGCTTCGCTCAAACAGTGCTCGTCTTAATGTTTCTTCAATAAGATTTTCAATTATTCTTCATTAGTGCTTCCTTAAATTAAAAATATTTTTTATGGTTTAAGTCTTGTAATACTGTTATTTCTAATCTCAAATATTTCAACATCTTTTAAATATTCGTCTTTAAAATGCAGAGTGTCAACGGAGGTAATAATGGTTTGAGTTTCCCTGCCTATTGCGTCAAGCAGAAAATTCTGCCTTAAATCATCAAGCTCCGCTAAAACATCATCTAAAAGCAAAATTGCATTTGTGTTGATTTTTTCTTTAATCAGTTCAAGTTCTGCCAGCTTTAATGCTAAAACTACAGTTCTTTGCTGACCTTGAGAGGCATATTTTTTAGCGTCATTATTATTTATATAAAATGAAACATCATCCCTGTGCGCACCTATGACAGACTGCGCTCTTATTATTTCTTCGGGCTTTTTTTCTTCAAGTTTTTGTTTGAAATTTTCTAATATGTATTCATTATTATAAGGGAATTTTTCACTGCAATTTATATCGCCGATGACAGAAGAATTATAAGAAACGGATAAATCCTCGCTGTTCGAAATTTGTTTGTGTTTCTCAACGGCAATTTTTTGAAGCTCATATAGAAAGTTTAATCTTATAAAAATTAAATTGCTTCCGGTAATGGCAAGCTGTTCATTCCATATATCAAGCATTGAAGTATCAGCATTAATATTGCTTTTAAGTGTTTTTAAATAATTATTTTTTTGAGTTTTGATTTTATTGTATTTGTTAAGCCTTTCAATATAAGCGGGGAAAATTTGGCTTATAGCAATATCAAGCCATTTTCGCCTGTCCTCGGGGGCTCCTCTCAGCAGTAATAAATCATTTACCGTAAAACAAACAGCCGAAATATTAGAAATAAATTCCGAGGATTTGTTTTTGTTAAGCCCGTTTACTTTTAGTTTTTTACGGTTGGGCGGATTAATATTAACCTCTAAGTTAACATCTATATCAAATTTTTTAATTTTGGCAGTAATATTGCAAAAATCTTCTCCCCATTTAATTAATTCCGAGTCCGATTTGGCTCTGATTGAGTCAAGCGAGGACAAATAATAAACCGCCTCAAGTAAATTTGTTTTTCCCTGCGCGTTTTTGCCTATAAATAATATTTTTTTAGAGTTAAGCTCTAAATCAATCCCCGCATAATTTCTAAAATTCTTTAATTTTAAAGACTTAATAAACATAAAATTATTATACAAAATAAATGCAAAAAGTTAAAAATATTGATAGAATAAATAATAAAATAAAAAATATAATTACGGAAAATAAAAAAGCATCCTTGGAAAAAATGCTTCATATCGAGATATATAAGCAAAAGTAATGTGAGGTGCAAAATATCTTTCCCAAAATGATATTCAAAATTTGACGGAATTAAAGAAAGCTAAATTATAATTTAGCGCCTTGATAAGAATTGCGCTGTTCAAGCAGTTTATCAATTTTGTTTAAAACAACAAATTTTTTACTTAACCACCCCGGGGCAAGCATATTAGGCTTTAATCCGTTGCCTGCCAATCGGTGAATGGTAACGTCAGGCGGGAGCATTTCCAGAAAATCACAAGCGGTTTCAACATATTCATCTTCACTCATCATCGGAATTTTACCTTGAAAATAGAGTTTAGCCAGTCGTGTATTATTTAATACGCATAACAAATGAATTTTAACTCCGTTAACTCCCAAATCGCCAAGGACTTTAGCTGTTTCAAGCATATCATTTTTTGTTTCGTTCGGAAGCCCTAAAATAACATGAGCACAAACATTTATATTCCGTTTTTGAGTTTTTTTTAATGCGTTAACAAAAGTTTCAAAAGAATGACCTCTGTTAATAAACTTTAAAGATTTTTCATGAATGCTTTGAAGCCCGTATTCAAGCCAGACATAATGATTTTTATTGTAAGAGGCAATCAAATCAAGTTTTTCGCTATCGACGCAATCAGGGCGGGTGCCTATAGACATGCCGATAACATCCTTATGAGAAAGTGCTTGATTATAAATATTTTCAAGCTCTTTAACGGGTTTATATGTGTTAGAGTAGGCTTGAAAATAAGCAAGAAATTTTTGAGCTTTATATTTTTCTTTAGATAAAGCAATCCCCAAATCTAACTGTTCTTTAATTGAAATATTATTAGGATAAAGCTGGGAAAAACTGCCTCCGTTATCACAAAAAACACAGCCCTCGTAAGAGATAGTGCCGTCACGATTCGGGCAGGTAAAACCCGCATCAAGAGTAACTTTATAAACTTTGACTCCGTAAAGATTTCTGAGAAAATCACTAAAACGGTTATAGCGTTTATCAGTATTATTAAAAAACATTATTGTTCTTGTTGATTGTCAAGAGCGGGATAAACGTAATGCTCTCCGCAGTTAGGGCAAATAACTTCCTGTTGTTTGCCGTCTTCAAGCTGAGCTACTTCAAATAAGCATTTACAACCTGATTGAACACATCTTATTGCCCAGACGGGTCTAACAATTCTAGCCATAATAAAAATCCTTATAAAATCTAAAATAATCATAATATGATATAACAAAAAACAATATAGTGCAAATTATTAACTTTTATGAACCGCCAAAAAGCGTGCGTAGAGTGAAAAAATGGGAAATTTTAGAAAATTAATTAAAAAAATAAAAAAAATATAAAAAACATGTGTTGACTTAAAAATATGTTTGGAATAGATTATAAAATGTTCCGAGGTGAACAAATCGCCTTGTGACTGAGAGTTAAAAATACTCAGAGAGTTAAAACCTCAAGAAAAAAGAAAAATTAAAAAAGTTCTTGACAATAAAAATTGAGGTGATAACATAGAAAATGTCGCTAAAAAGAGTGACTGAAAATTTAAAGG
>CANPYB010000070.1 GCA_947587605.1 Candidatus Gastranaerophilales bacterium | reverse complement strand
AAGGTTCAAAAAAGGACACGGCACTAATGCTGTGTCCTTTTTTATCGTGTACTTCCAACACTTTATTAGCTGTTTTAAAAGACCTTATTATCGTTAAAAAGTTCCGATTATTTTTCTTCCCACTCGGTCTTTTCTTTTGTATCTTTTAATACTATTGAAATACTGTCCAAAAGAGTTCTTATTTTATCCGCAACCGACCAGTTTTTTTCAAGACGGGCTTTATTTCTGTATTCTATAATTTTTTCCATTAACTCACAACCCTTAAGGGATTTATCTTCATCTGATAAAAATTCCATATCACCTATTATTTTTTCAAGTCTGTTTTGAAGCTCATCAGATGTTAATTTTTCTTTTTCAATATTAAATCCCATAACTTGAGTTAATGTTAAAAGTATACCCGCATATTTCTTTGCATTTTCAATATTTTTTTCATTAACAGCTTTATTTGCTTTTGTAACAGTTTCAAAAATAACCGCCAATGCTTTTGATGTATTCAAGTCATCATCCATTGCTTCTTTAAACTGCTTTACTTCATCGCTGTCCGATACATTTGTATCTGCATTAACAGCATATTTTACAACTTCATTCACAGCCGTTTGTATTCTTTTCCACCCGGATTTTGCCCCGTCCAATGCTTCCGATGAAAATTCAACGGGCATTCTGTAATGATTTGTTAATATAAACAGTCTTATTGTATTTGCGTCATAATTTGCAAGCATATCATCAATAGTTACAAAGTTTTTTAACGACTTTGACATTTTTTCCTTATTTATTGTCACAAATCCGTTATGAAGCCAATAATTAACAAATTTACAACCGTTTGCACACTCTGATTGCGCTATTTCATTTTCGTGGTGAGGGAAAATTAAATCCGCACCGCCTGCGTGAATATCTATTTGTTTGCCCAAATATTTTCTTGACATTGCACTGCACTCTATATGCCACCCCGGGCGCCCTTTCCCCCACGGTGATGGGTAGCCGAATTCTTCATCTTTTTTCCACAATGCAAAATCCAGCACATCTTCTTTTATATCTGATGTTTCTACTCTTGCGCCTGCGACTAAATCTTCTATCGGCTGTTTACTCAATCTGCCGTAGTCTTTGAATTTTCTTACTCTGAAATAAACGTCACCTTCTACTTCATAGGCATATCCGTTTTTTATTAAATCTTTTATAATGGATATCATCTCGCCTATTGTTTTTGTTGCGAACGGTTCTATATCGGGTTTTAATACATTCAGCTTTTTCATAGACTGCGTAAATATTTCATAATATCTGCCCGATATTACCTCTGCTGTTGTATTTTCTTCCCTTGCTTTTTTCAAAATTTTATCATCCACATCCGTTATATTTCGGCAGTATGTAACATCGTATCCCGAAAATTTTAAATACCTGTAGAGCATATCCCAAGTTATATAGCACCTTGCATGCCCCAAATGCGGGTAATCATATACCGTAGGTCCGCAAACATACATTTTTACTTTGTTTGCTTCAATGGGTTTAAATTCTTCAAGCGTGTTTGAATACGTATTAAATAATTTCATATTTAGTCCTTTTTTTATTATCTTACTACAAATCTTAATTAAAAAAAGGACTAACAGATTATACTTTATATAAAATCATTGTATTTAAGTCTTCGGGAGAAATTGCAACAGGTATTTCTCTGCCGTTTTTATCCGTACATTTAAGATAATAATACTCTTTTCCGTCTGCCGTGATTTGAGCTATTTCGTATGAATTATTATCATTAGGATTTGCATTTTTAAATTTTGTACCGAGACTGATACCATGTTTTAATCCCTGCTTTGTATTCATATTCTCGGCAGAAAATATTATTTTATCAAATATACTGCCCGGTTCAACCGAAGTTTTTGTTGTTTTTCTGGACATTTTAGATGTTATATCCGCGTCTGCTCCCGTTAAATCGTGCAGAGTAAGCACCACGGAACCATTATCATTATATCTCAGCATTGCCTGCATTTTTTCATTATTAGAATATTCCAATTTTCCCGTATTTTCATCTTTGCGGGCTCCGCTCATTATCGGAAGCGCTACCGTAGCACCGTCATTAAGTGCCGATAGTTTCGGATTGCTTCTTAATTGAGCTATTGCATTCATATCTTTGTAGAATTTATTTATAAAATCATATTCACTGTTATTAAGCCATTCCCACCTTATAACATTTCTGTTTTGCTGATGATAGTTTTTCGCTTTTGTTTCAAATCCCGTTGCACCTGTTCTGTCACCTGCAAAATCAGTAGGACTTCCGGGGAGTACCGTTAATATTTTATACATTGATAAATATCTGTCCATTGCGGGAACAAGTATATTCTCAAGCATTTTCGCTTCAAGACTTGCCCTGTCGGCTCCGTTATATCCCGCTTCATCAAAGACGCTTTTTATTGCGATTTCAAACGGTCTTGTTCCAAACGCTTCCGCATCAAATTCTTTACCTTTATGTATTCCTGCCGCCAAATTACTTACAGCCGATTTTAACGACTTTCTTAATTTTTCATCTTCCACAACACTGTCAACGGCATTATTAATTCTTGTTCCCATTGCTATTGCAGCAGGTTTTACTCTTGCATAATCATTTTTATATACCCTGCTTAAGTTTTCACCTAAACATTCTTTAGCAATAGCTTTATCTTTATCATTTTTAAAATCGGAATAGAATAATCCCATATCTAAAGCCAAACAATGCAATACACGCGGTTTATCATGGTTTCCGATAAATGTATATGAATTTACAACTCCGTCATCGGGACTTTGGTATAAAAATCCGGGATTATTTTCTTCATCATGACACCAGCCCGTATCTAATTTTTCTCTTAAAAAGAAATTCTTTGCCTCGTTAGGCATCCAGTTTGAACTGCCTGTTTCAAATGAAGCATGTGAAAACATTTCGGGCAGAAGTGAGAAGAAATAATTATAATTTGCTACAGTTGTTATACCTGTTTCTTCAATAAATTTACGCTCTGCATCTCCGTCGCTTTTAAACTCGCTTCTGTCTTGACCTTTAAATAAATCATTCAAATCAGTTATTTCAGCGGTTGTATATGCGTGCGGATTTATTTTTAATATTTCCTGATTATACTTTTTCCAGAAATCTATTACGTTATTCCACTGTTCGGGCATTGAATCTATACCCTCGCGAACCGAATCCATGGCTGCAATATCTTTTGCGGCATCTATTCTCCAGCCCATACCTGCTTCTGTTCTGTCCAAAATCATTTCCGCTACTTTAAAATCAATTAATGATTTAGTATTAAATCTATTTTTTAATCCTTTATTTATTTTATTTATGTCATCGACGGTTATAGACTGTATTCCTTTTTTCATTGCATTTAAAACTGTTTGAGCTTCTTCTTCCGAGGTCATTGAATTAAAAGGAACTCCTAAGGACTGCATTGTTATTTCTTCCGAATTAACATTTGAAAAATCAATATATCCTAAGTCATCAATTTTAATATCTGCATTCGGTGCAAGCGATTTTACCAATATAAATTTAGTTAACTCCGGAATTGCAAGCGTTAAAATATATTTATCACGTTCACCCGTATCTGTATCACCATCGGAGGCAACAATTCCGGATAACATTTCTTTCATTAGCGGTACAATATCGTTTACATAAAAATCTTCAGCAGCTTTATATGTTTTTTCATATTTTTCAGGCAAATTAGGATTACCCGCAGAATACGTATCATAACGTGAAACGCCGATTTCACTTTCAACATTCGGACGTTTTGCTATATAAGGAGAAGTTAATATTCCGAGTAAATTTGTTGCAACGGGCAGAGTTTCAAACGGAACATCCATTGCTCTCATTAACATATAATCATTTACGGATAAATCGGGTGATTCATCAATTATTATAGAACGATAATCACTATTAAATACATTTTCCAGAACTTCTCTATCAATATTTTGAGCAGCAGAAGCGGGCAGAGCCCCTTTCGCCGCAAGTTCTTTTATTCTGCCTAAATAATCCTGCGGTGTATTATAAACTCCGTTAAACAATCCCGAAGTATAGTCAAGTAGTTCATCAGCGCATAATTTCGTCCAATATTTTCCCGAATTAACGGCATATTCTCGAACAGCCATAGCACCTCTGTTAAAATCCGCCTGTGCTTCTGCTTTTTCATAAGCGGGAAGTTTAACAAATCTTTCATCATCTTTCAAACTCGGGTAAAACATTAATTTTGCTATATCAACATTACCGTCCCAAAGTTCAATACCACCCGCATTGCTTTTATTTACAACATTAAAGGTGCTGAAGTTTGCAGCCTGTTTAATTATACCTGTATCGGATAAATCAACTTTTCCGCCGTTTTCCTTTGCTATTCGTTTTATATTATTCTCAAGTTCTATAGGGCTTACTTCTATCGGGAAAGGATATACGGCATCGTCATGATGAGTAATATCATATATATTATCGGTATTTTTCTTATCATAAGTTATTAAATCTGACGGCGATTGAGATTTCTTTTGTTCATCGCTTACAAGTCTGTCATCATAAAATTGTATATATGTCGGTTTTTTTGAGTCATATTGAGGATTTTTAACAACTTCATTTTGTTCGTTTAACATAACGGGGGCATTTATAATCTTCATATTTGTATGTTCGCTTTTATCGGGCAATATTCCCAGCGACACTATTTCACCTGCTCTGAACATATTTTTTGAAACGGAATTTTCGCCTTTTCTTAACAATTCAGCCATGTGTATTCCGCCGAACCCCTCATTTACAAGAGCAGCGTCTGCTACCCAGTTTATGTCATTTTTAAATAATTCTCTTTGAAATACTCTGAAATCTTCTTCAGTCCCGAAATCGGGTGAAATTTGATAAGCATTTTCAGTCCAATATTTATGTGAAGATATTGAATCTTTTGTATACGGAGTACCTACAATTCTTTTTATGCCCTCTTGCTGTGAAATTTCTTTAAGTCTTGCAATTATTCCGTAGAAATTTCCGCCCAATTTATTTGCGTGCGTACGAACGGCATTAAGCGCAGTATTTCTTTTTCCTTTATCTAATTTTGTTAAAGCTGCGCCCCTTAATGCTTCTGTAGGGGATACTGATTTTTCCGTTCCCGGGTAGTATAAATCAGGCATTATTAACTGCATGGGACCGTTTTTATTAATGGTTGCTCTGTTATTTAATACTACGTTATATTGATTTTCGGCATTTTG
Source organism: Candidatus Gastranaerophilales bacterium (assembly GCA_947587605.1). Taxonomy (GTDB): domain Bacteria; phylum Cyanobacteriota; class Vampirovibrionia; order Gastranaerophilales; family Gastranaerophilaceae; genus Avigastranaerophilus. Next base: position 2,909 of record CANPYB010000070.1, on the reverse strand, counting down.
ATTAAATATCCCGATAACTGTTCCGTTATCAAAAGCATAAGTGGATTTTTGAGTTTTCTTATCGGTTAATTTAAAGCGATAGGCAAAACCGAGTTTAGGATTAATTTCATCGATTTCACTCATATCTTTTTCTATCATCCCGCCATCCATTTTAAATGTTTTTGCGGGTGTATCTTTTTCCGCTATCGTTAAATTTCCGTTTTTATCTCTTTGAATATTATATAATTCAAGCTCACAGTCATATTTTTCGGCATCATAAAGGTAATAAAATTTATGTCTTTCATAGCCTGTTTTATCGATAAATTTTTTATGTCCGGAAAAGGCTACATTATTTAAGTTAACTCCGTTATTTTGAATATTCACTTTTTACTCCTTTTTGCATGCAGAAAATCATACTCTTTTAACTCCCGAAAACGGGTTTTCTTGCTTTTTAGTTTACTCTTTTTAACAAAAATTTACATCTTTTTTATTAATTATTGTAAAATTTTTATTCATTTCTAATGTTTTTTTGACAATTGATATTTTATTCAATTTTTTACTTCTCTGCGGAGAATATATTTTCATGACTACTAATGTTAATTCCCTATATCTCAATAATGATAACATCATAGGTGCAAAAAAACTCAAAGATAATCCGAAAGGAAGCAATGAAGTTGCCATAACCGCACCTGATTCTCTGCCTGTTTTTTCACTTAGCAAAACATTAAAAGAACGCGATTTAAAAAAAGATATGTATAGAGCCTCTGTTGTTGTTCCGAAAAAGAAACAACATACTTTCAGAAATATTGCCGTAATCTCATCACTGATTTATTTTATTGTCCCGCGTATTAAGTTCAGTAAGATAAAGAAATAAAAAATGAAAATATCTCCGATTAATAATTACATATTAAACTTTAATAACGGGATAAGTAAGGTTTCCCGTTCATTTGTTGATACCAAAATTAACGATACGTACGGATTTTCATTAGGGCATAAAAAGACTTCATCCCCATGTTTTTGCGGATTATTTGACAAATTAAAAAAATATTCAAATGTTCAGCCTGCGGAAAATCATACTGATTATAACGGAGAAATTTCGGAGTTCCACAAAACTTTATCAAAAGGGCTTTCAGAAGTTTTTGAAACCGACATTCCCGCACAGAATTTTAGAAATGTTGTTTCTCCCGACGAATTTAAAAATCTGATTAGTGAATTAACCGCAGAAAATTTTTTATCACATGATAAAAATTTAAAACACGGAATATATTGTGCCGATTTAGATAATCAAACAAATTTTTCCCACGGAAATCAAACGGTTGTTGATATTTTAAACAAGGCAAACGCATTTGCACAAAGGTATTATGAACAAACCGGAAAAGATTTTATCTTTGCAATAGCCGATACCGACACCCTTGAAAGCACTCAGCACGCCGTTAGAATAATAGGAGAAAATCCCGAAAAATTTAAGCATTTAAAACTTGTTCCCGCTATCAAATTAACATTTATTCATAAATCACCCGAACTCAGCAATTTTTATACCAATCACGAAATGCTTATATACGGAATTAATCCTTTTTCAAAAGATTTAATTAATTTTGTTGATGAGAGAATTGCAAAAAGACGGGAAATGATTGAAACCGTTATTAATGAAGTTAAGAAATTAAATCCCGCTTTTTCATACAGCATTATGGAATTTGCTGAGCAAAACGGACTTAAATACTTTAGTGATTTCACAATTCCTAATTTATTCGGTTTGTTAAAAGACTATGTGGAAACAAAAGGTGACAGCAGTATAAAAAGCAAGCCTGCCGAAGATGTTTATAAAGAATCACAAAATATATTAAGCCAAATGGGCAAAGTGCTCGTCGGGTCACAAGATGATGATACATCCAATTGGTTTATTAAATTTGAAGAAGATAAAAGCCCCCTAAATAGTACGGTTAACCGGCTTTTCCACAAATTTGCCACAAGATTTAATACCCGAGACGGCGAAATAATTTCTTCTTCCGAAAATACATATCAGGGAATAATTAATTGTTTTGGAAAAGAACCGCAAAAACCCGTTATGTCGCTTGCTTCTCCGTTTTATCTTACCAAATTATTTGATAATAATAATCCGCAATACATAGACAATATTCTTAATTTTATTAAAGACCTGCAGTCATCATCAAATGGTATGCTTTATGCGTTTGAATCGGTTTCGCCGGATTATGAACAAGGCAGCCTTTCCCGCAGGGAAGAAGAAGATATAAGAAGATTTAATAATATTCTTCGGGATAATACAGAACTTAAAGAAACAGGCGGAAGTTTTGCATTATTAAAAAATTAATTGCCTGCCGATAACTTATAAGTTACAACGACATTATTTCCCTGTTCCGATATATATAAAACATCATCTTTTATGTATAAAAAGTAGGGTTGAGATATTTTATCCATAAAAACACTGACTTGCCCTGCTTTTGTCACTTTTAAAATATTATTTGCATCATAGTTTGCGACATAAATATTGTCATAATCATCAATAGCAAGACCTACAGGTCCATCCAAAAGATAATCCTTTATAAAATTAGTTTTATTTTTTCTGTTGTCAACTTTTATTATTGCATTATCCGAATAGCTTGCCACATAAATATTTCCCTCTTTATCAACAACCATGCCCGCAGGTGAATTAAATTTATCAATCAACACTTTTTTACTGGCATTAGCTGTTGTGACTTTTGCTCTTGCTATTTTATCGACTTGAGAGTCAAACATTTCTTTTGCGTCTTTATACATTTGTTGCGCCAAATAGTAATGTTCATAATCATCCGGAATAAATTTTAAATATTTCATTGCGAGCGCATAGTTTTTTCGGTTATATGAAATTTTTGCCGCTTGAAGTATGGAATCATAATCATGAGGATTTAAAGCAATAATTTTTGTATAAGTAT
>CANPYB010000069.1 GCA_947587605.1 Candidatus Gastranaerophilales bacterium | reverse complement strand
TCAAGCTGAATGGTTGCGCACTGCCAAGTTCTGCCTATAGCATCTTTAACTTTAAAATCTATTTTAGGTCCGTAGAATGCGCCGTCACCCTCATTAATTTCATATTTCATACCGCGCTTATCCATAGCCTCTTTTAAGCCTGCTTCAGCCAATTCCCAATTTTTTATGTCGCCGACGTAGCTTTCGGGGCGGGTTGAGAGTTCTACTTCAAATTCCATATTAAAGATTTTCATTGTATCTGCAACAAAATCAATAATTGCGTTTATTTCATCAACCAATTGTTCGGGAGTGCAGAATATATGTGCATCATCCTGTGTAAAACCTTGAACACGGGTTAATCCTGACAATGCGCCAGATTTTTCTTTTCTGTAAACCGTTCCGAGTTCTGCCATTCTTAAAGGTAATGACCTGTATGAATAGCGGTTTGCCTGATATATCATTATATGAAACGGGCAATTCATAGGTTTTACGATATATTGGTCATCTTCTTCATTTTCTTTTTGAATAAAGAACATATTTTCTCTGTAGTGGTCAATATGCCCCGATAATTCCCAAAGTTTTGATTTAGCGATTTGAGGAGTGTGTACTATAACGTAGCCTCTTTTTCTGTGTTCGCTTCGCCAATAATTTTCAATTTCCTCGCGAACAACTGCTAAATTCGGGTGCCATAAAACAAGTCCGCCCCCGATTTCCTCGCGTACACTGAATAAATCAAGCGCGCTTCCCAGTTTTCTGTGGTCGCGTTTTTGTGCTTCCTCTAAAAAGTTTAAATATTTATCCAAATCTTCTTTTGTCCAAAACGCTGTTGCGTATATTCTTTGGAGCATTTTATTTTTTTCGTTGCCTCTCCAATATGCGCCTGCCACTTTTAATAATTTTATTGCATTTCCCTTTATGAATGTAGTATTTGGGACATGAGGTCCGGAACATAAGTCATTAAACAAAACATTTCCGTCTTTATCTTTTGTAAGATACAAAGTGGGATTATCATTTTTATGTTCTTCAAGTAATTCTGCCTTATATATTTCGCCTTGCTGTTTAAATTCAGCTATTTGCTTTTCAACATCGGGGATTTGATATTTTTCAAAAGTAAGATTTTGCTTTAGAATATTTTTCATTTCATTTTCAATATTTACAAGGTCTTCATCGGTAAATGAGTGACCTTCTAAGTCAAAATCGTAATAAAAACCGTTATCAATAGCAGGCCCTATTGCAAGTTTTGCAGTTGGAAACAGTTTTTGCACTGCCTGCGCCATTATATGAGATGCCGAGTGCCTTAATATATGTAATGTTTCATTATTCTTTTCCATATTTTTCCCCTTTTGTGTTCTTTAACATTTATATCACTCACAAAATAATATATCAATAAACGGCAAATGTGTATAAATATGCGATAATTTAACCTCTATTTCAAAAAATCTTTTCCACGGGAACGAATAAAATGCTTTTTGATGTTTAACATCAAATTTGTCAAAAATTATTTTTTCAAATTTTTGCATTTCTTTTTGAACGGAGTCATTTTTTAAATTATTGTTGTTATCCCTTATAACGGAGCGCACATTTGCCTGATATGCCCAATCATCAAGGAACCTAATTAATTGAAGATGTTTAAATGCTTTAGCGTTAGGTTGTTTTGCCCCAAAGTACGTAAGAGCAGTGCTTATTGCACTCCCAAAAGTATTACCCGTCGTATTCCAAGCACTATAGCCGTAAAATTCTTTAAAATTATTTTCTTTTAAAAGAGCGTTGACAAAATTATTATCACTTCCGTTTGCATTTACTATATCCGTTATAAAATAAGGCTTATCGGGCAGTTTTAAATCACCTTGAAACAGCTCTGTATCAACATTCATAACAAGTTCGCCCTGTTCTGTCTTAAAATTATTAATAAGCATTATTAAATCACAATTTTCTTCACTGCCGACTATAGCTCCTGCGAGTTCTATTTGTTCTTGTGCAGACTCAAAAACGCTTATATCTTCATACTTTGAAATTTTATCCTTACTTTCGGGGTTTATAAACAGAGGGGCTATTTTAATGTGTTTATGTGCGTTTAATGCTCTTGATATCAAAGTTAAAGGTATTTCGTCGGCGCCTGTTTTTATAAAGATATTCTCATTATCACCTTTTAACTGTTTTAATTCTTCCGCTTCTTTTACATTTAAACCGCAGGGGGCACAATCATCTTTAGAAAATACCAGCGTTGAAAATATCCCCTTTTGGGCAAGTTCGATATAATATTTATTAATTTCAAAATTTCTTTTTCTTGTGTTTAAATAATCCGTTAAAACTTCATCGGGGATATTATTTTTATCCTCAACCCCCGTTTTATGAAGATTATAAGAATATTGAAAAATCTTTTCACCGTATAAATTCCAGTACTCTTTTTCTTCATCATTAAAGTTATTATTTGAAATGCGCATTATACTTGAAAAAGCAAATACCTGTGCTTGTTTTCTTTGTAGGATTGAGCATAATTTATCAGTGCGGGATTTTATTTGCTCAAAATCATCACAGCTTCTTCTTGAGGCAACAAGTCCGCCATAAGCTGTTGTATCAAGCGATATTATAATAAAGTCAACTTTTTCAAGTCTATCAAGCCATTCTAAAATGGCATTTATATCACTTTGATTGTCTTTTCCGCCAAGCAGATTTTTGTCGGGGAGATAAATTTTGTTTTCCTTTGATAAATTTACTATATCTTTAGGTAAATTATAGCAAACAGGTCTGTTATCTATAGGAATAAGCGCAATTTTTGTCATTATGCCTCCTGCAGATTTTTTAATATTTCATCGGTTAAAGCTAAAAAATCCTCCTGCATTTTTTTTGGTTTTAGTATTTTGCAATTTTCACCGTATTTTAACAATCTTAGCATTAAAGTATCGCTGTCTTCACTGTCATTTGAAATTGTTATGGAGTTTGCATCATGGTCCACCAATTTTTCCGCAGGTTTTAATTTATACGAATGTGCGAGTCTGCCGTATAAAGTAAATAATACCGACTCTGTTTTATTCATTTGCCTTAATTTATTTGTCATTTGAGTTATTGAAACAATTGTATCAATACATATTTTTTTGTTGCGGTTTATAGCGGGACAAAAGCCCGATATATAAATATTTTCGTTCTTTTCTATTAACTCATTCGGATTAATTAAAATTTCTGCTTCAATATTCTTGCTTTTTTTATATTTTATAATTATCGGGAATTCTTCAATTATCATCTGACGCAGTGTTGCAATAATATTTTCTCTGACATTATTATTTTTTTCTTCGGAAACCGCAAAAATTTCATCCAAATACTCTTGAGGAAGTTTATTTTCAATATATTTATTAATCCTTATAATTAAATTTTTAAACAGCTTTTGTTCTTCGTTATTATAGATAGATTTGTAATTTTTTATAATCAGTTTAAAGAAATTCATTTCCTCATCATTTAAAGTTATTGAAAAAAGTGTATTTTTAAGAGAATAATCACTTTTAATTTTTTCAATATTAAAACCTGCAGCCTCCATTGTATTGAAATACTTAATAAAGGCTTCCTGGGTAAAAACAGAACCGACTTTTTCATCCGCCTTTAAGAAATCAATCATTTTATGCTTACTGATATCATCTCTAAGCATTAATTTTAAAATTTCTAAAATACGCAGGCTTGTATCGTGTTTTGTTTCGGAACTTACCATTGAGCATACCCCGCTTTAATTTGTTTGATTTTATTAATCATTTTTTCTTTAAATGCATCCGGTGAAATAATTTGTACATCACTGCCAAAGAGTAAAATCCTTTGAATAAACCAAAAATCATTTGTAACAGAGGCTTTAACTTTTATATATTCGCTGCTTTTTTCAATTACGGATTCATAATCTTTTTTATGGAATGTAACGGCTGCTTCACCCCAAATTTTATATATTACGTCATAATTATTATCCGTATCCGTATAATTTGCTATACTTATCGTTTTTATGGATTTTATTTTTTCTAAATTCAAATAATTGTTTACATTGTATTTAAAGATATAACACCATAAATACAATTTTTCATTATCATATTTTAATTTTTTATAAATAACATCTAATTCCTCCTCGCCGTTTTGGGGTGAAGTATATATCAATTTTAGTTTTTTCCCCGCAAGCTGAGGATTAATTAAAGTGTTTAATACATTTTTATCAATATTTATAAGCGGTCTTGTATATTGTTCATTTAACTTTTGATTTTCATTAAAGGTTAAAGCAAAAATTTTTTCATATAAATTATTCAATCGGATAATTTCATTCCAACTTATGTTTTCCGCAATTTTTTGACGGATTTTAAAAAGAATATCTGCTTCTTTATCAATTAAACTGAGCCCGAACGGATGCGAGAGAATTTCATATTTAAAATTATTTGATTGTGCGGGTCTTGATAATTTACAGCCCGCCTTTTTCAGCGTATTTAATGTTACTCTTACCGTATCTTCAGAAAGTGATTTTGCCGTATATTTATTCTTTTCCAAAATACTGATAAGTTCTTTAATACCCCTGCCTTTTTCAAGCAAAAGTTTTAAAACAAATAAAGTTCGATATCCGGTTAAACTAATCCAATTATTATCTTGAATTTCATTGATTTGTTTATTAAGTTCCATACTTTAATTTTAAATTAAAACCCGTTTTAAGTATAAATACTTAACAAATATTTAAGGTCTGATATAATAGAAATCGGAGGGCATTTTATGGTCAAAGAATGGAATGAGTATTTCTTAGAAATAGCAAAAACATGCGCTTCCCGTTCAAATTGTTTGAGGGCTAACGTAGGCGCTGTCATTGTAGGTGAAGACAGAAAAATTAAAGCAACGGGGTACAACGGCACTCCGTCTAAGGTTATTTCCTGTTATGAGCTCAAAAAATGCTATAGGATTGAAAATAATATCCAATCAGGAACGATGTATGAAACCTGCAGGAGTATTCACGCGGAACAAAATGCCATAATCCAAGCAGGGCAGGACAGATGTCAAAATGCAACAATGTATATATACGGACATAACTTTATCTGCATCCTTTGCAAAAGATTTATCGTTCAATCAGGCATAAAAGATGTTTATTTGAGGAAAGACGATAACTCTCCTATTGAACATATTTTTGTCGAAGATATAAGAAAAGAGCTGTCAGAGCAGATTTTAGTTTAAAACATTTCCTTTAAATATTTGCTTACGGTAAAATCTGCGCCCGTTGATAATTTAATATCTTCAATTGAAAACATGGGATTTATTTCCGTTAAAATTAATCCCTCGGAAGTCACATGAAAAACGGCGCGTTCCGTTATAATCATATCAACTTCACGATATGCGGTTAAAGGCAGAGTACACTTTTTAACGATTTTAGGTGCATCTTTTGCGGTATGTGTCATTGCAACAATAACTTTTTTTGAACCTACAATTAAATCCATAGACCCGCCGATACCGGGTACAAATTTATTGGGGATTTGCCAGCTGGCAATAGAGCCTTCTTCATCAACCTCAAGTGCGCCTAAAACGGTTGCGTCAATATGACCTCCCCTCATTATGGTAAAAGCCATTTGAGAATCATAAAAACAAGCGCCCTTATTAACTTCTACATAAGTTCCGCCCGCATTAACTATTTTCTTATTAAAATTCGGACCTTTTTGGTCGCGTCCTAAGCCTAATATTCCGTTCTCGGATTGAATTATAATATGTTTGTTTTCATCAATGTAATTAGCAGCCTCGGTAGGCAACCCAATCCCGAGAGTAACAATATCGCCGTTTTTAAATTCTTTGGCAATTCTGCGGGCGATAATTTCCTTTATTTTATCTTTTGTTAAACTTTGATTAACTGTCGTTGTCATAATTAACTCCCGCGCCTTACCGCATAATCAATAAAAATCCCCGGTATTACGACCTCATCCGGATTTAAACAATCAACAATCTCATCAGCCTGCACAATAACAACATCTGCAGCCGTTGCCATTGATGTATTAAAATTTCTTGTTGTTCCCTCAAATTTAACATTTCCGTATCTGTCAACTTTTGTTCCGTAGATAATTGCGAAATCAGCCCCTAAAGGTTCTTCAAAAATATATTTTTTACCTTTAATTTCAACAATATTTTTACCCTCCTCAAGGATAGTGCCTATGCCTGTAGGAGTCAGCACTCCGCCTAAGCCCGAGCCTTTTGCGTGGATTTTTTCCACTAAAGTACCCATAGGATAAAATTCAACTTCAACTTCCCCGGAGTGCATTTTTTCACCCGTAATGGGGTTTGTACCTATATGAGTAGTTATAACTTTTTTAACGAGTCCGTTTTTTATTAATAAACCTCTGTCAGCATCGGGAAAAGATGTATCATTACAAATCATTGTAAGATTTTTTACTTTTGTTTTTACAAGCTCATCAATAATACAATCGGGAGCACCGCAGCTTAAAAACCCGCCCACCATTATCGTAGAGCCGTCTTTAATCTTTTCTGCCGCTTCCTTGGCCGTTATTATATCTTTCAAAAATCATTTCCCTTTTCTTATTAAAATAATATCACAAAATTTAATATTAATAAATCTTTATAATTAGAGCAAAATAATAAAATAAATCTTACATTATTTTTAAATTATGGTATACTTTTTAAACCGACATAATAATGTTAGGGAAAAAGATTAGGGAGATATGGGATGTTATCAGGTTCTTTAACGAACAAGATTGAATTTAAAGCCGGAAAATGGCAAAGTGAAATTGATGTAAGGGATTTTATACAAAATAATTACACTGAGTATAAAGGCAATTCAGATTTCCTTGCACCTGCAACCGAAGCTACAAAAAGATTATGGCAGGAATGTTGTGATTTATTGGAAGCCGAGAGGAAAAACGGCGGTGTTCTTGATATGGATACGGAAATTGTATCAACAATAACCTCGCACGATGCAGGATACATTGATAAAGGACTTGAACAAATAGTAGGCTTGCAGACAGATAAGCCGTTAAAACGTGCCATGCAGCCGTTTGGCGGGATAAGAATGGCGCAGGCTTCATGTCAATCATACGGTTATGAAGTTAATCCGAAAGTAACGGAAATATTTACAAAATACAGAAAAACACACAATCAAGGTGTTTTTGACGCATACACACCAGAAATGAAAGCAGCAAGACACTCTGCTATTATAACAGGGCTGCCTGACGCATACGGCAGAGGAAGAATAATAGGTGATTACAGACGTGTAGCTTTATATGGTATCGACAGACTTATTGAAGATAAACAGGAACAGTTTAAATCTTTAGAAGGCGAAATGACTCCCGAACGCATTCAGCTCCGCGAAGAAATAACCGACCAAATCAGAGCCTTAAACGATATGAAAACTCTCGGTGCAATATACGGATATGACATTTCAAAACCCGCTCAGAATGCAAAAGAAGCCATACAATGGCTGTATTTCGGTTATTTATCCGCAATAAAAGAACAAAACGGTGCTGCAATGAGCATCGGCAGAACTTCTACTTTTATTGATATTTATATAGAACGTGATTTACAGACGGGAGCATTAACCGAAGAACAAGCACAAGAATTAATTGACCACTTTATAATGAAGTTAAGGCTTGTAAAATTTGCGCGCACACCCGAATATAATGAACTGTTTTCAGGCGACCCGACATGGGTAACAGAATCCATTGCAGGTATGGGAACAGACGGAAGAACACTGGTTACAAAAAATTCTTTCAGATATTTACATACATTGGAAAATCTTGGAAGCGCCCCCGAACCGAATTTAACGGTTCTTTGGTCAACAAGACTTCCTCAAGGATTTAAAGAGTATTGTGCAAGAATTTCAATAAACACATCATCAATCCAATATGAAAATGATGACTTAATGAGAGTAGTTCATGGCGATGATTATGCAATTGCCTGCTGTGTTTCATCAATGGTAGTAGGTAAAGAAATGCAGTTTTTCGGTGCCCGTGCTAACCTTGCAAAATGTTTATTATATGCAATAAACGGCGGAGTTGACGAAAGATTAAAAGAACAAGTCGGGCCTAAATATCAGCCTATAACATCAGAATATCTTGATTTTGATGAAGTTATGCAAAAATATGACGATATGATGGAATGGCTGGCAGGCTTATACGTCAATAC
>CANPYB010000068.1 GCA_947587605.1 Candidatus Gastranaerophilales bacterium | reverse complement strand
TAAAAAATTTTTATGTAGGTGTGGATTTTGCCACATTCAGTAAAAATAAAACAGATAAGAATGAATATACAAGATTTTCAATAACTCCGGTGAAAAAATTACTGCCGGAGGAAATCGGTTTTTCGCTGTTTTCTGCAAAAGGTGCGTATTGCAGTATATGGACAGCAATTAAGAATATGCTGGGCATAGAAAAGAGGATGTATAATTCCGACGGAACAAAACATATGTATATTGACTACGGAATTAAAAATAATTTTATTGAAGCATATAGAGAATATAAAGAAAGTTATAGAAATTATGTTCCGGATGAAAAAGGAATGCAGATATTAAAAGAATTAAAAACACTTTGTGATGAACAGGGTATAAACCTTTATATATTTATAATGCCGACGCATATTACGGATGAATATTTAATAAATAAAATGCGTCCTAAAGAATATGCCCGGTGGAAAAAAGATTTAACAAAAATATCAAAAGTATATGATTTTCAATATCCGTCAGAATACACGACAGAAGATATATCACCTGATATGAAATACTTTTTTGAAGCCTCGCATTCAACATATTTACTCGGTAATAAGATAATAGAAAGATTAACAGGCAGCAACAGTGATTTTGGACGTGTATTAGATGAAAATAATGTATCCGATTATATTGAAAAAGATAAAATGTTGCTAAATGAATATATAAACACACATCCACAGGTAATTAAATGGGTGGAAGAAAACATATAAATCGATGAGATTGCAAATAAAAAGTGTTCATGATATAAAATAATTACTGCGGGAGGAAGCTCCTGCTAGTCTAAGAAACGGAAGTTTAGGACACTGAAAAAAAATATCAAATTAGCTCAAGGTGCAGGGTTCTGTTACGGAGTTAAAAGAGCGGTCGAAACGACAAAAAAAATAAAACTTGAAAATAAATCAAAAAAGGTATGGGTATTAGGCGAACTTATACATAATTCTCACGTTATACAGGAGCTTGAAGAATTAGGTATAATGACGGTTGAAGAATTGCCTGATAATGAAACGGGAATATGTATTGTCAGAAGTCACGGCATGGCGCCGCAAAAGATAAAGGAAGTAGCCGATAAAGGTTTTGAAGTTGTTGATTTAACTTGTCTTGACGTGAAAAAAGTTCAGCAAAAAGCTGTTCAATTGGCGCAGGAAGAATTTTTGGTATTAATACTTGGTAAACCCGAACATCCCGAAGTTATTGCTATAAAAGCAAATGCACAAATGTATTCGGAAAATGTGTTTGTTGTTCCTGATGTTGAGTCATTAAAAACTTTAACCGAAAAAATAAAAGAACATAAAAGAGTCGGTGTGGTTATTCAAACAACGCAAAAATTAGAGTTTTTGCGTGACGTGGTAAATTATTTAATTCCGATATCAAGTGAATTAAAGGTATTTAATACAATATGCAAATCAACCGCAATGCGTCAGCAGGAGGCAAGAGAATTAGCTAAAAATTCCGATTTAATGATAGTTGTCGGCAGTAAAAAAAGTGCCAATACAACTCATTTAGCCGAAATATTATCGGATATAACAAAAACGATTCATATAGAAACAAGAGATGACTTGGCAAATTATAAAAATATAATAGAAAAAGCAGAAAATATCGGAGTTACGGCAGGCGCTTCAACTCCCGATAACATAATAAAAGATGTGATAAAAGAACTTGAAATGATATAAGAAAGGACAAAAATCAAATGGCAAAAACAGTAAATGAACAGGACGAATTCGTCAGATTATTGGAAGAAAGCTACAATTATAAATTTTCTGTAGCTGATGTAGTAAAAGGAATAGTAATAAAGCAGGAAAATGACGGCTTTTTAGTAGATATCGGAGCAAAAACAGAGGCATTCCTGCCAAACAGAGAAATAACCAATAATCAGGTAAATGACAGAGATTATTCCGAATATATTGCAATAAATGATGTAAAAGAATTTTATATCTTAAAAGAAGAAGATGACGATGAAAACGGCAGAATAGTATTATCCTTAAAGAAATTATCTTGTGCAAAAGCATGGCAGGAACTGCAGAATGCAAAATACAATAATGAAACAATTAATGCAAAAGTAGTTTTAATTGTCAGAGGCGGTGTAATTGTTGAAGTATTTGATTTAAGAGGATTTGTACCTGCAAGTCAATTAAGAACGGGTGCACCTTTTGACGGGTTAATAGGAACCGAAATCGAAGTAAAAGTATTAGAAGCTGACGCTAAAAAGAACAAGTTAATATTATCTCAAAGACAAGCTGTTGCTGAACAAAGAGAACAAGTTGTTGATGAAATAATCTCCCAACTTGAAGTTGGTCAAGTAGTAAAAGGTAAAGTTGTAAGAATAGCAGACTTCGGCGGATTTATTGATATAAACGGAGTTGACGGATTGTTACCTATTTCCGAAATTTCATGGCAGAGAATTAAACACCCTTCTGATGTAATTTCTTTAGGGGAAGAACTTGAAGTAAAAATCTTAAAAATAGATATGGATATGAAAAGAATAAGTTTAAGTTTAAAAAGAATGGGTGAAAATCCTTGGGAATCAATTGAAAATGAATTTCAAGAAGGTCAAATAATAAAAGGAACGGTAAATAAAGTAACATCATTCGGTGCTTTTATAAACATTTATCCGGGTGTTGAAGCATTATTGCCGTCGGCAGAAATGGAACCAGAAAATGCAAATCCGTTTAATATATACAATGTAGGTGATGAAGTTGAAGTATTAATAAAGAAATTTACACCTCAAGAACACAGAATTGCATTAAGCGTAAAAGATATTCAAAAATAAACAAATGAATGAAAGACTCCCAATTGGGAGTCTTTTTTGTTAAAAAATTTTAATAATTGAATAAGTTATAACAAAAAAAAACTTTTATGTGTTTTAATGAAAACACAAAGTAAAGGAACAAAAAATGAAAGTAAATGCAATTCAACCCGGACATGCTAAAAAAACAGGTAAGACTATTGGTACTATTGGTGGTTTAGGAGCAGGTGGAGCTTATGTGATTAAAAACCGCAAAGATATATTTGTAAATGCGGTAAATACCGGTATAAAAGAAGTACAAAAAAAACAGAAGTATATTTCTAAAAACAAATCAATATTAGTAGCAGCAGGAATTGCTGCAGCAGTTGTCGGTTTAACTGCCTTAGCAGGCAGGGCTATTGGCGGTACTATAGGAAAAATGATAGATAAGCACAATGCAAAAAAGGCTGCAAAGTTAGCTCAAGCAAAATAGTATAATATATATAAAAAAAGACCGCTTTATTTAGCGGTCTTTTTTATTTTAAAATATTTTTTAAATACATACCGGTAAAAGATTTTTTGCATTTTGCGACTTGTTCGGGAGTTCCTTGTGCTACTATTGTTCCGCCCTCATCTCCGCCTTGCGGGCCTAAATCAATAATATGGTCGGCAGTTTTTATTAAATCAAGGTTGTGTTCAATAATTAAAATAGTGTTGCCCGCGGCAGCGAGTTTGTTAATAATTTTAATCAGTTTATCAAGGTCATACCAATGCAGACCGACTGTCGGCTCATCAAGCAGGTAAAGAGTCTTGCCTGTTGCACGTTTATTAAGCTCACTTGCAAGTTTTATTCTTTGAGCTTCCCCGCCCGATAAAGTGGTAGAACTCTGCCCCAGCTTCATATAGCCTAAACCTACATCATTTAAGGTTTGAAGTCTGGATTTTATTTTTGGAATATTCTCAAAAAAGTCAAGAGCTTCCGCTATTGTCATATCAAGCACTTCGGATATATTTTTACCGTTATATTTAACTTCAAGAGTTTCTCTGTTATATCTTTGTCCTTTGCAGACATTGCATTTAACGTACACATCGGAGAGAAAATTCATTTCAATTCTTGTAACACCGTCGCCTTTGCAGGCTTCACAGCGTCCGCCTTTTACGTTAAAACTAAATCTGCCTGCGCTGTAGCCTCTTACTTTTGCTTCCGCCGTTTTTGCAAACAGTTCTCTTATATGCGTGAAAACATCCGTATATGTTGCAGGGTTTGACCTTGGTGTTCTGCCGATAGGCGATTGGTCAATGCAAATGACCTTGTCGATATTTTCAAATCCTAAAATCTTATCTACACCTTGAGGTTTGGGCTTATTTTTAAACAGTTTATGGATTGAATACTGATAAAGAATATCATTCATAAGTGTAGATTTACCGCTTCCCGAAATTCCTGTCAAAACAACTACTTTTCCGAGCGGTATTTTTACATCAATATTTTTTAAATTGTTTTTATGAGCATTAATAACTTCCAAATAATTTCCGTTGCCCTCACGGCGTTTTTTAGGTACGGGTATGAATTTTTCGCCTGATAAATACTGTCCTGTCAAGGATTTTTTGCAATTTATAATGTCGTCTAATGTTCCTTGTGCTATAATTTTACCGCCTTTAACCCCCGCATACAGCCCGATATCAACTATATGGTCTGCATTTCTGATTGTATCTTCATCGTGTTCAACCACAATTAAAGTGTTTCCGAGGTTGCGAAGTCTTATAAGGGTTTTAATCAGCATATCATTGTTATATTGGTGTAATCCGATAGAGGGTTCATCCAAAACATACAGAACACCTGAAAGTCCGCTTCCTATTTGCGTGGCAAGTCTTATCCTCTGTGCTTCACCGCCCGATAATGTTGCTGACATTCTGGCTAAATTAAGATAGCTTAAACCCACATCAAGCATAAATTTTAGTCTTGCTCTTATTTCTTCAAGAATTTGTTTTGCTATTGTAAGTTTGTAATCATCAAGTTCAAGATATAAATCCGAAAAGAATTTATAGGCTTCTTTTATGGATAAAAGGCAAACTTCATAAATATTTTTTCCTCCGACGGTTACTGCGAGCGGGAATGGCTTTAAACGTGCTCCTTTGCAGTCATTGCAGGGAATTTGTGACATATAATCCTGTATTTGCTCTCTTATTTCGTCAGAGTTGCATTCTTCGTATTTCCTCATAAAATAAGGTATTACGCCCGAAAACGGTCTTAATTGAGTAACGTACCTTGTTCCGCCGAATTCTTTAAATCTTAACTTAACGCACTCGCCGCTACTTCCGTATAAAATAATATTTTGATGTTCTTCGCTTAAATTTTCAAACGGAGTTTCCATATCAATTCCGAAGTGATTGGCGACCGATGTTAAAACGTCAAGATAGTAAGGATTGCCTGTTTTTGCCCAAGGGTATATTGCGCCTGCTTTTAGTGATTTGGTTTTATCGGGTATGATTAAATCAGGATCGGGTTTATAATGAGCGCCTAAGCCCGAGCAGGTAGGGCATGCTCCGTAAGGATTATTAAAACTGAATATTCGCGGTGCGAGTTCTTCAAAACTTATATTACAATTAGGGCAGGCAAGTTTTTCGCTGAAAATCATTTCTTTCCCGCCGATAACATCAACTATTAACAGTCCGTCAGCCTTTTGAAGTGCAAGCTGAGCGCTGTCCGTTAATCTTGCTTTTGCGCTTTCTTTAATGACGAGTCTGTCCACAACTACTTCAATTGTGTGTTTTTGAGTTTTTGCAAGTTCTATTTCATCTTCGTCAAGGTTATAAACTTCGCCGTCAACTCTTACTCTTACAAATCCCTCTTGTTTTAACTCTTGAAAAAGATTAATAAATTCGCCCTTTTTTCCTCTGACAATTGGTGCAAGCAGTTGAATTTTAGTACCCTCGGGAAGTAAATATATTTTATCAACAATTTCATCAATGGACTGAGGCGCAATCTCACACCCGCATTCGGGGCAGTGAGGTGTTCCAATGCGCGCAAAAAGCAGTCTTAAATAATCGTAAATCTCCGTAACGGTACCGACGGTAGAACGCGGGTTGTTGCTTGTAGATTTTTGGTCAATGGATATGGCGGGAGATAATCCCTCTATGCTCTCAACGTCGGGCTTATCAAGCTGACCAAGAAACTGTCTTGTATAATTTGAAAGACTTTCCACATAGCGTCTTTGCCCCTCTGCAAATATTGTATCAAATGCAAGCGAGCTTTTACCCGAACCCGATATCCCCGTAAATACGATTAATTCATTTTTCGGCAGTTCAAGACTTACGTTTTTTAAATTATGCTGATTAGCTTTTCTGATAATAATTTTGTCGTTCATAAAAATATTATGACATAAAATTTATTGCGCGGAAAATTAATTTTCATATCTTGAACCTTTTGAATTTGATACTTTTCTGCCGATGCTTTCAATTTTATTTTTTATGCAGTTAACGCAGTGCTCGGGGGAGTAATTTATACAGCTTTTATTTGGATATATTTCATATTTCTTTCGGTATGGAGCTGTTGTCATATTAATCATAACAACATTAGCGCCCGAATTAAGCGCGATAAGTCTGCCGTTTGGTCTTATTGTTTCCATTGCGGTGGTTGCGGGGATGTTAATATCGGGAAGCATTAATCTTGTAATTGCCATTGTTCTTAACGAAAGGTCAAAATTATCTTTTATATCATCTGCCAGCGGGGTATTCGGGTGCGCAATAAACGGACCTATTCCTACCATATCCGCATTTAATTCTTTAAAAAATAAAATATCCTCTGCAATTGAGTCAATGCTTTGTCCTTTTAACCCTGCAATTATACCTGTTCCCGTTTCATAACCGAGTTTTTTTAAATTATAAAGGCACTCTATCCGGTTATCAAAACTCATATTCGGGTGGAGCTTAGCGTATAGTTTTTTGTCCGTTGTTTCAATACGCAGTAAATACCTGTCGGCTCCCGCTGTTTTAAAATCCTTATACTCATCATACGAGCGTTCTCCGATACTTAAAGTAACGGCAATATCATATTTTTTGATTTTTGTTATCATTGAGCATACTTTACCGCTGTCAAAGAACATATCTTCTCCGCCTTGCAAAACCACGGTTTTATACCCTGCATTGACAGCTCTTTGAACGCAGTCAAGAATTTCATCTTCACTCAGCCTGTACCGCTCTATTTCTTTATTATCCCGCCTTAATCCGCAATAAAAACAATTACATCTGCATATATTTGTAAATTCAATTAAACCTCTGATATGAACTGAATTTCCCTTGTATTTTTCCCTAATTTCATCAGCGGTTTGAAAAAGTTTATCATCTTTGCTTTCAAGTAAATTTATTATTTCTGATTTTTTAAACGGCATATATGTTTATACTGCAGTGCTTGCCATTTGAACAAGTTTTCTTTGATTGTTTTTAATATGCTCGTAAACATGCGGATTATTAATTTTAATTTCACAGTTAACTAATTTATTTTGCAGTGAATTTAATTTTTTTTGAGCAATATATTGTTTATATTTTTCAACAGCCGCTAAATCACGCTGACCGTTAAGAATTTTATAAATAGGTTCTTCCAAGGCAGCAGTAGTAATTTTTTTGTTTAAGTATATTAAAGCAATTCCTGCGCATGCAAGTGCTGCTACAGCAGGAACGAGTTTATTTCTCTTTTTATCCTGTGTATAAGGATTTGTTGCTTTAACATATTTTACTTTTGAATTTTTAAAATAAGTATTATTTATACTATTAATGGGGAGTATTTTCATAAAACCTTCCTTGAAAAAATCTTGTAATTATATATTATATCATATTTTAAAAAAAAGAAAAGAGGTTTTAAATAATACCATAAAATAGCCGTTTGGGCTAAAAGAAAAAGTATGTATAATTTTTTGTAAAAATGTGATAAAATGAACACAGAGTTTAAGGAAATTGAAATGAGCGGTGAACACTGGGCAGGATATATAGGTACATTGCATGTACACTGGGATACATTAATAACAATGTGGTGTGCAATGATTTTCGTTATTCTGCTTGCGTTTTTGTTAACCAGAAAATTAGAAATAATCCCAAGCAGAGTGCAAAGTGTTGCAGAGAGTATTATGAAATTTTTTACGGGCAGTGTTTCCGATATTGAAAACGGTGAAAAACATATTCCGCTTGTAGGTTCATTGTTTTTATTTATACTTTTTGCAAATTTAATGGGGCAATTGCCGTTAAGATTAATACATTTAAAATCGGGAGAACTTGCCTCACCTACTAATGATATTAATATGACTGCCGCTATGGCGGTATTGGTTTTATTTTATTACTTATATCAAGGATTTAAGAAAAAAGGAATACACGCAATCTGGCATGGGTTTTCGTTCGCGGGAATTATAACCTTGCTTGTTGATTTACTTGAAATGATAACAAGACCTTTAAGTTTATCTTTAAGGCTTTTTGCAAATATATTTGCGGGAGAAATCCTTGTATCGGCACTTTTAGGAATAATGGCAGTAGGACTG
>CANPYB010000067.1 GCA_947587605.1 Candidatus Gastranaerophilales bacterium | reverse complement strand
TTTTTTTGTAATTTTATAATATCATTTAATTAAATTTTGTGTGAGGTTTTTATGAATATAACAGAAAAAATATTAGCTGACCATGCAGGATTAAAAGAAGTTCAAGCAGGTCAATTAATAACAGCTAAAGTTGATATCACTCTTGCTAACGATATTACAGGACCTGTAGCTGTTAATGAATTTAATAAAATCGGAGTGGAAAAGGTTTTTGATAAAGACAGAGTCGTTTTTGTTCCCGACCATTTTGTGCCTAACCGCGATATTAAATCGGCAGAGCAGGTTAAACAAATTAGAGAATTTGCCCGCGCACAAAATCTTACTCATTTTTTTGAAGTCGGAAGAATGGGTATAGAACACGCACTTCTGCCCGATAACGGTATTGTTACTGCAGGCGATTTGGTTATTGGTGCTGACTCTCACACATGTACTTACGGAGCTTTAGGTGCATTTTCAACAGGCATGGGGTCAACCGATATTGCCTGCGCAATGGCATCGGGCGAAACTTGGCTTAAAGTTCCTTCTTCTGTTAAAGTTGAATTTAACGGTAAATTAAATAAATATGTTACCGCAAAAGACCTTATTTTATACTTAATAGGCAATATCGGAGTAGACGGAGCTTTATATAAAACGCTTGAAATAGGCGGAAGCACTATTCGCGAGCTGCCTATGGACGGAAGATTTACCATTTGCAACATGGCAATTGAAGCGGGAGCTAAAAACGGAATAATAGAACCCGATGAAATAACAAAAAAATATCTTGAAAACAGAAGCATTCGTCCGCCTAAGTTTTATTCAAGTGATAAAGATGCTCACTATGAAAGGGTTATCGTATATAATACCGAAGAAATAGAACCTGTTGTTGCATTTCCTCATCTGCCCGAAAACACAAAACCCGTATCTAAAGCAGGTGATATAAAAATTGATCAGGCAATAATCGGAAGCTGTACAAACGGCAGGCTGTCCGACATTAAAGCTGCTGCCGAAATTTTAAAAGGAAGAAAAGTTCACAAAGATGTCCGCTTGATAGTATTTCCTGCTACTCAGCAAATATATTTGGAGGCTCTAAGAGCGGGGTATATAGAAACAATTATTGAAGCGGGCGGGGCGGTTTCGACTCCTACGTGCGGGCCATGCCTGGGCGGGCATGCGGGAATACTTGCGGCAGGTGAGCGTGCAATATCAACGACAAACAGAAATTTTGTAGGCAGAATGGGGCATACAGAGAGTGAAGTATATCTGGCTTCGCCTTATGTTGCAGCTGCAAGTGCAATTGCAGGCAGAATTATATCTCCAGTTGATTTATAAAAAAGGCAGGGTGAATTATTCACTCACCCCGCAGTTTATTGCACTATATTGTTTATTAAAAATTTTAGGAGTTACATACTCAACATCAAAATTATGGATTTTTGATAATCTTTTAACCCTTTTGTAATAAACTTTTTCGCGTTTTGGATTTTCAAGTATCAAAACCACCATACCTTTTTTACCTGTCATTAAGCTGTAATGAAGTGCCTGCCCTATTGACTCTGCCCATTTCTTAGCGAAATCAAATTCAACCGCATGCGCAGCTGTTAAGCAATCAACACGGGTAAAGTCTTTATTTTCGTATTCCGTAACACCGTTATGCAAAGCGCACCAAATATTTTGATACTCCGCCTCTTTATGCAAATGCTTCGCAAAGACAGGCATTGAAATTGATAAAATTATTAAAACTAAAATATATATTTTTACTTTAATCATATTCTTTTATACATCCATTAGGGTGGTAGATGATTGATAAAAAATACACCAAAATAGGTGGTATGAAGAAAGATAATTGCAGACATCTGAAATCATATAAAACTTTGGGGGCAAATATTAGATATTATAGAAATTTGCTTAATCTCTCTCAAGAAGAATTGGCATTTAGAATAGGTACTGCCAGAAATTATATTGGTTGTATTGAAAGAGGAGAAAAATTCCCAAGTTTAGCAATAATTTTTGATATTGCTATTGCGCTTAAATGTAAAATTACTGATTTATTTAAAAATGTTTAATACCTCCTTTTAAACATTTTGCACTCTATTATTAATTATATTGCATTATAGTTTGATAATACATACTAAAATTAACCATGTCAAGAATAATTTATAATGTAAAAATGGATGTAAGAAATGAAATAAAAAGCCTTATTGCTAAAAAAGCGTTCACTCTAAAGAAAGTGTGCGATATTTTAGCAAGTGCAAAAAAAGAAAAGATTTCACCAAATAATATTACAAATAAATTGCGCAGAAAGACAATAAAATTTGTTGAAGTAGAACAAATACTTGATGTTTTAGGTTATCATATTGAATTTGTGGAAAATCAAAAATAAATTTATTGAATAATCACAATAAATATTTTAGAATAATGATATGAAAAACTTTTTTATTATTTTATCATTAGTTGTTTTAATGAATTGCACATTATTTAGCGCAAATTCTGCATTTGCTTCTGATACAAAAAGTAATTTTGATTTATATAAATATTATGTTCTTGACTGCATAGACGGTCCTGATATCCCGGGTTATGTTACAAAATTTGCTAATGAAAATAATTGTTTTAGCATTATGAAGAGTTATCATTGGAGTCGTAAAATTTTTAAAGATAATGGCGGAGTTTATTCCTGCAATAGAAATGGCAGAGTACAGTTTGTTTATGATAATCAAAAGAAACTGCGCTTTGCCAGATGGTATGAAAAATTTAAATTTAGAAAATTAATTTATGAAAATTAATTACTTTTTCTCGGTTTAGATATTTGATTAAATATTTCTTTGTTAAATTCTTTATCATCTACTCTAAGTATTTTAGGCGGATACGGTTCTTCACTCCATTTAAATTGATATTTAATAGCGCTTAAAAATTTTGAATCAATGTTTATTCCTTCTTTTTTGATTTGCGGATCATAAAATATCAAATTATTATTTGAGTCTTTTGTGACTGTTATAACATGTCCTATTTTATTTTTATTAGATGAATTTTGCCATTGAAAAGCGAAAAGATACCTTTCACCTTTTTGTACTGTTTGGTCAAGATAATTAATACAATCAAATTCATTTTTTGCTTTTATTTTTGTAAACTCCGGTGTTTTTCCTGTCGCAGGGTCAATAAATGCTATATTTGGTCTTTCTTCAAGTTTATTTTTTAAATCTCCTTCATAAGGAACATCTACTTCTACATCATATCCTCTTAATCTTGCTTCAAAAATTGCTACACCTGCCTGACAGTTTTTTTTATATGTAGGATTACCGAAAATCTCATAATTAGGATTAACACCTTCAATAGCCTTTTCAACCGTCATCGGTTCACCTTTTTTAACCCCTGATATTTCATCATCAACTATACTTGCAGCACCGCCTGTTACATATCCTATGTCTTTTTTATCTTTCATTGTCGTAAATAATATATCTGCTCTGCGCTGTATTTTGTCTTCATAACTTTCTCCTTGTGTTTCTCCTCCGTTTTTATAAGTAAATTTCCCCTCATCATCGCGCGGATGATCCGCTTCATTCCATATAGTCATTTTTTATCCCCTTTCTTTAAATAAATTATTTAACATACAGCTTATATAGTGTTGTTTACCCCACCCAACTTCTTCGGCTTTCTTTCACTTTGTTCAATCAGCCTGCGCAAAATCCGCCGGATGTTCAGCTTCGTTCCATGTAGTCATTTTTATCCCCTTTCTTGATTTACATTATCTTGTTTTATCAACAAAACACCTTTATATTTTTATTATAAATTATTTTTTAATTTTATCAATCGAGAAGATATAATAATTTAAAAATTTAATTTTACAACATAATGTAATCATGCACCAATACATGATTTCAGCCGTTTGTTAATAATTGTTAAATTACACACTTATTAAATGCTGATTGTTACTCTGGAACCCTCTTTATGGTAGTTTCCGCCGCCGCAGATTGTTTCTACTACCTTTAATAAAAATTCCCTCGGGGCTTCCATTTGATTTATATAAAACTCTTGATTGCCTAAATGCCTTATCTTTATTATAGCTTTGGCACTTTTATCGGCAGGAACGTATAATGACGCTACTTCTAAATCCAATAATTTTTGCTCGATTTCATCATTATATCCGTGTGCAAGCTCGGGGCATGTGCCTTTTATTGCAATAATTCTGCCTGTGAATAAAGGTGAATCCTTTTCTCTGTGCAAGGCTTTGGGGTTATCTTTCATATTTGCAAAAAAACTGATTGAGTGCCATAAAATGTTTAACAGGGCTAAATGTCTTTGTTTATCGTACTCATAATATATATTTTCTGTTGGTATTCCGCGTGATGTAAATGATTGCTTAAGGTATTCAACGGTTAGAGCCATATTTTCAACCATTTTGTCATACAATACGGCGGTATTCGCATTAGATTGCTGATATTCAAGGAATTGTTTATACATGTGACTTGATACAAGGCTCATGCGCTCTTGTATTACTGCCGATTTCCTTGCCGATGTTTCTAAATCTTCAAAATTACCGCTCAATTATACCTTCTCTTTCTGATTTAATTTTATATAAAAATAAATCATTATAAAACAATTTTAACCCTTTTTATTACAAAAACGAATACTTAATTTACATTAATTTAGTTTTCTAATATCATAAAAGTATGAAAATAATTGTTGTCGGCTACGGGCTGATGTTTCAGTCTTTAATTACAGGGGTTCTTAATTCAGGGCATACTTTATCGGGAGTATTTCGGCGCGAAAATATTTTATTTCCCCGACTTGAAAGACTTTTCCATGATTTTTTATTTCCCTCGGAGGATTTTAATTTTATTAAACAACGCAACCTTTATGATATTTACGCAAACAGCGTTAATGATTTAAAATTTATTAAAGAAGTAAAAAAACTTAATGCTGATTTAATTTTAGTCGGTTCTTGGGGTGAGAAATTTAAGCCGGATACGATAAATTCACCTAAACTTGCGTGTATTAATATTCATCCGTCGCTTTTGCCAAAGTTTAGAGGTCCTAATCCTTATGCGCAGGTTATTTTAAATGGTGAAAATAAATCAGGTGTTACATTTCATCTTATGGATAACGGTTTTGATACGGGAGCAATTATTCATCAAATAAAAGTTGATATTGATAAAAATGAGACGGGCGGTTCGTTGAAATTAAAATGCTGTAATGCTGTTAGAGATGTTCTGCCCTCTTTGCTTGAAAATGTGCGGGATAAAATAAAATCTGCAGTTGTGCAGGATGAAAGTATTGCTTCTTATCAATTTGCACTTAAGGAAAATGACTGCATACTTGATTTTGAAAATGAAAATTCTATTCAAACCGACAGAAGAATTAGAGCTTTAAATCCCTGGCATAAATGCTATATTCCTTATAATGACAGGTTTTATCAATTTTCTCACTATGAAATCACATCGGAAAAATGGGATAAAACCTCGCCTAAAATTATGCTTGATGATAAAAAAACTATTTATGCAGTTTGTGCCGATGAAATTATTATGAAATTTTTTAATGTATCAAGAATTATTTAATTATTGTATAATACTCTAAGTAAAGAATAAACGGGATAAAATTATGTTAGACTTAAATGCAACTTATGAAGTAATAACATTTGCAATCGGAGATACAAAAGCAGGTTCAAAAATGGGCAAATTGCAGGTTAAAAATATTGATGATTCTTCTGTTTTAAACTGTATATTGTGGGAAGAAACGCTCAACAGGCTTGATTCTAAACTTTTTAGAACTAATAATCATATAAGAATAAAAGCAGGTACATACAATGAAAAATATAATAACTGCCTTGTATCTGATATAGAGCTGGTAAAAGAGGCAAAAACAGGGCTGGATGAGGCTCAAAGGAATGAGCTGTTTTCTAAAATAACGGATTATGTTAATAAAATCAAAGATAATAAACTGTCAGAGTTCTTGACGGGTCTGCTGTTTGAATATGAAAACGAATTTAAAACCGCACCTGCCGCTAAATTAATGCACCATAACTATATAGGCGGGCTGATAGAACATACTTATGAGTGTCTTGATATCGCTTCCACCGTGCTTACCAAGTGCAACAATAAAATAAATCCCGATATAGTTTATGCTGCTTGCATTCTGCACGATTTCGGGAAAATATTTGAATATGATGTTGATGAAGAAACAGGATTAATAGAATATAATGAAGAATTTAGAAAAGACTGGCGCACACACTCGCAATGGGGATTTTCTATATGTATGAACAACGGATTTAAAGAGGTTGCAAAAATGATAGCGGCGCACCACGGCAGAACAGAGTGGGGTGCTTTAATTGATTTGGATGAAAAAGATGCGGAACCTTTTATGTATATAATTCATCATATTGATGACTTATCCGCAAAATTTGGTAAAATATCTATAACTGATATTGATTAGGGGAGAAATTATGAAAAAATTTATATTATTAATTTTATTTATGTGTTTTTGTTCTTGTGTAAGTTTTGGAGAGGTAAATAAACAAATAAATGCAAATATCAGAACAAAAAGAGTCCCCGTCGGTACAGTTATTACTTTAAAATTATTAGACCCCGTAAATTCATCAAACGATGAACTCGGCGACAGATTTGATTTAATGGTAGTGGATAATGTAATTGTGGATAATTCCGTTGTAATTCCTCAAGGAACGGTAGTCAGAGGTTCGATAGAAGAAGTACAGGCTCCGAAAAGACTTTATAAAGGCGGTATGGTTCGTATGTATTTTGACCATATTGTAAGTTCAACGGGAAAACAAGTAAGATTTCATGCAGAAATTTGCAATAATAAAAATGTAACTTATGACGGGGCATTGAGCTCAAATACAAATTACGCAACGGCATTAAATCAAACCTCCGAAACCACAAAAAAAATAGTAACCAATCCTACAAAGTGGGCATGGGAAAAGGGTGAGGACCTTGGAAACGGTGCTGCTAAATATGTATTTGCGCCTATAACGGCTATAGTAAGTGCGCCTGTTGCGGGTGTTTATTTCGTTGGTGACGCGGTAGCAGATGTATTTAAAAAAGGTAAAGATTTCAGTTTAAATCAAGGTGAAACAATACAGGTTAAAATAATAAAGCCGATTGATATGCCGGTATATTAATATGATTTTGAAAACTTTAGTTAATATATTAAATCAATCAAAAGAAAAGCAAATCGGGCGGATACTTACGGATAAAAATCTTTCGGTATCGTGTGCGGAGTCTTGTACGGGCGGACTTTTAAGCTCGCTTTTAACTGATATTTCGGGTTCAAGTGCTTATATTAATCAAAATTTTGTTACTTATGCAAATGAAGCTAAGGTAAATTTGCTGGGAGTAAACACTGAAACAATTGCAAAATACGGAGTTGTCAGTGAAGAAGTTGCGCTTGAAATGGCGAGCGGATTAATAGAAAGATATAATTGTGATGTTGCTGTTTCAACAACAGGAATTGCAGGTCCTTCGGGAGCAACGGAAAATAAACCCGTCGGACTTGTTTGTATCGGAGTTGCAAATAAAAATAAAAAAATCTCAATCAGCTATAAAGCACCGCCGAAACTGCCAAGACGGTTTATGAAATACGAATTTGCGCACAAGGCACTTGAACTTTTGCTTAAATTTTTAAAAGAAAATTATTAATAATCCTTTTTTTCAAAGTATTTAATTCTTGTAAACGGCCAGAAAAGAACCTTGGCTCTGCCGATAAATCTGTTTTTCTTTAAAACACCCCAATATCTTGAATCTGAAGAATGACCTCTGTTATCACCCATCATAAAATATTCATCTTCGCCGAGCGTCATAGGTCCGCAAAACATTCTTTCATCACAAATCGGATATTCGTATTTATCCATAATATAAGGTTCATTTAAAGGTTCATCGTTTATTAATATATCGGTTGAACCGTCTTGATTGTGTCTTACTTCAAATTTTTCCCCGGGAAGCGCTATAACTCTTTTTATAAAGGCAGTATCTTTGCAAAATAATCCTGTAAGGCGCGCAAGTACGGCAAAAGGATTTGCTTTTAACTGTGTTTCGGGCGGATAAAATACCATTATATCACCGCGGTTTGGTGAGGTGTAAAATCTTGAAAATCTTTCTATAAAGACTCTATCGCCCTCTATAAGCGTCGGTTTCATTGAAGCTGACGGTATCCAGCGTACTTCACAAATAAAAAATCTGATTATTATAAGTGCTATTATGACAAATACAACAGTGTCAATCGTCTCTTTTATAAAACCTTTATTCATTTAAACCGCCTTGTATAAATTTTCCGTTATTTTTATTAACTCTTGTTTATATTGATTATCCTTTATAAATTCCAATGAGGCAATAGCCTTTTTTGCATAATT